>JAICRS010000193.1 GCA_025966335.1 Nocardioidaceae bacterium | reverse complement strand
GGGAAGCCGCCGGCGATGCCCTTCGCGGTGGTGACCAGGTCGGGGACCACCTGCTCGTGGTCGCAGGCGAACCAGTCGCCGGTGCGGCAGAACCCGGTCTGGATCTCGTCGGCGACGAACACGATCCCGTGCGCCTCGCTCCACTCGCGCAGTCGGGGCAGGAAGCCGGGCGCTGGTACGACGAAGCCACCCTCGCCGAGGATGGGCTCGATCACCAGGCAGGCGAGGTTGCCGGCGCCGACCTGCTTGTCGAGCACCTCGATCGCCCGGTCCGCGGCCTGCTCGCCGGTGACCTCGACCGGCTCACGGAACGGGTAGGACATCGGCGCCCGGTACACCTCGCCCGCGAACGGCCCGAAGCCCTGCTTGTAGGGCATGTTCTTGGCGGTCATCGCCATCGTCAGGTTGGTCCGGCCGTGGTAGGCGTGGTCGAACACCGCGACCGCGTCGCGGCCGGTCCACGACCGGGCGATCTTCACCGCGTTCTCCACGGCCTCGGCGCCGGAGTTGAACAGCGCCGACTTCTTGGCGTGCTCGCCCGGGGTGAGCTGGGCGAGCTTCTCGCAGACGTCGACGTAGCCGTCGTAGGGCGTGACCATGAAGCACGTGTGCGTGAAGGCGTGCACCTGGTCGACGACCCGGGCGGTCACCTCCGGTGCCGCGTTGCCCACGCCGGTGACCGCGATCCCGGAGGCCAGGTCGATCAGCGAGTTGCCGTCGACATCCACCAGCACGCCACCGCCGGCAGCCTCGATGAACACCGGCAGCGTGGTGCCGACACCGGCAGCCACGTGCTCCTGTCGGCGGGCGAACCGGGCCACCGAGGCGGGGCCGGGGATCGGGGTGACCAGCCGCCGCTCCTGGGGGAGGTCCGGCCCGCCGGCCGCGGTCGAGGTGGTCGGGGTCGCTGCGTCTGTCATGGGAACAGGTTAGGGTGCCACTCGCGTTTGATCTACGGATTAGATCGACTTTCTCGCGGTTTGCTAGTGAAACGGTGGCGGTTTGACTATGGATGATCAGATTCCGTTGTTGGTGGCGGGCTCGTGGGAGGTCGGGGATGCGCCGCTGGAGGTGCGCAACCCGTACGACGGCTCTCTCTTCACCACCACGTCCTACGCCACCCCGGACCAGGTCGAACGGGCGGTGGCGGCTGCACACGCAGCCCGCGAGGCGGCGGCCGCACTGCCGCTGCACGCCCGCGCCGACACGCTGATTCGGATCAGCCGCAAGCTCGAGGAGCGCGCCGACGACTTCGTGCACGTGATCACCAGCGAGAACGGGAAACCGGTCACCTGGGCCCGTGCCGAGGTGGGCCGGGCGGTCTCGGTGTTCCGCTGGGCGGCCGAGGAGACCCGCCGGTGGTCCGGCGAGACGATCCGCCTGGACACCGACCGTGCCGCCGAGGGGCGGATGGCCTACGTCAGCCGGGTCCCGAAGGGGCCGGTGCTGGCCATCTCGCCGTTCAACTTCCCCCTCAACCTGGTCGCGCACAAGGTCGCCCCGGCCCTCGCCGTGGGCGCGCCGGTCGTGCTCAAGCCCGCACCGAAGACACCGATCTCCGCGCTGCTGCTGGCGCGGGTGATCGCCCGGGTGATGCGCAAGTCCGACCTGCCCGACGGCATGCTCAGCGTGGTCAACGTCGAGAACGAGCGCGCCTCGGACCTGGTGCGGGACCCGCGGCTGCCGGTCGTGTCGTTCACCGGGTCCGGGCCGGTCGGCACCGCGATCCAGGCGGCGGTCCCCGGCAAGCACGTGGTGCTCGAGCTCGGCGGCAACGCGGCAGCGGTCGTCTGCGCGGACTGGGACAGCGAGCCCGACCTGGCCCGGGCGGCCGAGCGGATCGCGGCGTTCTCCAACTACCAGGCCGGGCAGTCGTGCATCGGCGTGCAACGGGTCTACGCCGTGGACACCGTCTACGACACCCTGCGCGAGCGGGTGGTTGCGGCCGTGAAGACGCTCGGCACCGGCGACCCGAAGGATCCGGCCACCCACGTCGGACCGATGATCGACGAGGCGGCGGCGCGGCGGGTCGAGGACTGGGTGGGCGAAGCGGTCGCCCGAGGAGCCAGGGTGCTCACCGGAGGCGGGCGGCAGGGTTCCACGTACGCGCCGACCGTGCTGGAGGACGTCCCGCCGGACGCGAAGGTGGTCCGCGAGGAGGTGTTCGGTCCGGTGCTGGTCCTGGAGCGGGTCGCCTCCACCGACGAGGCGTTCGCCCGGGTCAACGACTCGCGCTACGGCTTGCAGGCGGGGGTGTTCACCCATGACCTGCAGACCGCGTTCCGGGCGCACCGCGAGCTCGAGGTCGGCGGTGTCGTGATCGGGGACGTGCCGAGCTTCCGCGCCGACCAGATGCCGTACGGCGGGACCAAGGAGTCCGGAGTCGGCCGCGAGGGGGTCCGCTCGACGATGACCGACCTGACCTACGAACGGGTGCTGGTTCTGACCGGTCTCAGCCTCTGACGCGGCGTTTGACACGGCTGCTGCAGGGAATCCCCTCAGAGCGGGGGACACTTCCTGAGGGAGCAGCAGATGTCACCGGAAGTCATTTCGATTCTCGCGCTGGTGGCGATGTTCGTGCTCGCCACGCTTCTGCCGATCAACATCGGTGTGATGGCGTTCGTGGCCGCCTTCGTCGTCGGCAGCACCGTCGCCGGAATGGACGGCGACGCGATCCTGTCGGGGTTCCCGGGCGGCCTCGCGGTCACCCTGATCGGGATCACCTACCTGTTCGCGATCGCGACGAACAACGGCACCATCGACTGGCTGGTGCGGGTCGCCACCTGGGCGGTCCGCGGGCGGCTGGTCGCCCTGCCGTGGGTGATGTTCCTGGTCGCCGGCACCCTGACCGCGTTCGGTGCGGTCAGTCCGGCCGCGGTCGCGATCATCGCCCCGGTCGCCCTGGGGTTCGCCTACAAGTACGCGATCAACCCGTTGCTGATGGGCATCATGGTGGTGCACGGAGCGCAGGCCGGCGGCTTCTCGCCGATCAGCATCTACGGCAGCATCACCAACGACATCGTCGAGCAGTCCGAGCTGCCCGGTAGCCCGATCACCCTGTTCCTGGCCAGCCTCCTGTTCAACCTCGCGATCGCGATCGTCGGCTTCGTGATCTTCGGCGGGCGGGCGCTGTTGTCGCGGCGCACCGACGTGCACGGCGGCGCGGCGCAGGGGACCGGCACGGCGCAGACGCCGGCGCCCCGGGGTGGGATGACCCAGGGCGGACTGGCCCAGGACGAGGCGACCCGGGGCCGGGAGGCGCAGGCACAGGTGGCCCGCGGTGGCGTGGCCCAGGACGAGGTCGTCGAGGAGGAGGAAGCCAGCATCCGCCCCTCGCCGTACCAGCTGCTCACCCTGGCCGGGCTGGTCGGACTCGGCGTGGCAACCCTGATCTTCGAGCTCGACGTCGGCCTGGTGGCGCTGACCGTCGCCCTGGTCCTCGCACTGATCTCGCCGCACGAGCAGAAGAGCGCGGTCTCCCAGATCAGCTGGCCGGTGGTGCTGCTGATCGCCGGCGTGCTGACCTACGTGGCCGTGCTCGAGGAGATCGGCACCATCGACTACGTCAGCAACAACGTCGCCGACCTCGGGTCCGCGATGCTGGCCTCGCTCCTGCTGTGCTACGTCGGAGCGGTGGTCTCGGCGTTCGCGTCCTCGACCGCCCTGCTCGGCGCGATCATCCCGCTGGCGGTGCCGTTCCTGCTCGCCGGCGAGGTCGGTGCGGTCGGCGTGATCGCGGCGCTCGCCGTGTCGTCCACGGTGGTCGACGTGAGTCCGTTCTCGACCAACGGTGCGCTGGTGCTCGCCAACGCGCACGAGGACGACCGGGACCGGGTCTACAAGCAGCTGCTCACCTTCGGCTTCGCGATCGTGCTGATCGCGCCGCCCATCGCGTGGGCCGTGATGATCGCCCCCGGCTGGCTGTAACGTCACCTTCGCCCCGAGTTGTCAGGCCCTGTGACCCCTATAGCGGTCACAGGGGCTGACAAGTCGGTGGGTCAGGGGCGGCGGGCGACGGTGGTCTCCCAGGTCTGGTGGAACCACAGCTCGCCGTCCTCGAGATGCGGGCGCATCCCGGTGACGTCGCCGCCGTCCAGCTCGGCGCGCAGCAGCGCTCGTACGGCGCCCGCCCGGTCCGCGGGCGTGACGGACTGCTCCAGCCACGGCTCCAGGGGCCGGTCGATCACCTTCTGCTCCACCCGCGTGGCCTCGAGGCCGTGCTGCTCGAGCCAGGTGCGGACGATCCCGGCCGTCGGCATCGAGACGTGCGAGTCGTCACGGAGCCGCTCGATCTCGTCCTGGCGCGCGGCCACCTGCAGGTCGGCGTCGGAGACCAGGTCCTTGACCACGAGCCGGCCGCCGGCCGAGGTGACCCGGACCATCTCGTCGAGCATCGGCGCGGGATCGGCGAAGTGGTGCAGCGAGAACCGGGTGACCACCAGGGAGAACGCCGCCTCGGGAAACGGCAGCGCCATCGCGTCGCCGTGCACGAACTCGACGTCGGTCCGGCCCTCGGCGGCCGCCTGCTGCCGGCCGGTGGCGAGCATCGCCTCGGTGGCGTCGAGCACGGTGACCCGCGTGACCGACGGAGCCAGGGCCCGCGCGACCAGGCCGGTGCCTCCTGCGACGTCCAGCACACGGTCGGCGGGATCGGGCTCGATGAGCCCGATCAGCCAGGGGAGTCCCGAGGTGAAGGCGACGTTGAGCGCTTCCTGCTCGAAGGTGGCGGACTGCTTGGTGAAGGCCGCCTCGATCCTGGTCTCGTGCTCGCCGGGCATGCTGGCAGCGTAGTCGACCGAGCGGGCCGCACCGCCCCGACCTCGGCGGCGTGGGACGATTCGACGGTGCCTTCCGACTCTCCCCGCGACCTCGTCATCCTCGGCTCCACCGGCTCCATCGGCACCCAGGCGCTGGAGGTGGTCCGGGCCAACCCGGACGCGTTCCGGGTGGTGGCGCTGACCGCGGGCGGCGCCAACCCGGAGCTGTTCGACGCGCAGTGCGAGGAGTTCCGGCCGGAGTTCTCCGGGCTCGGCGAGGAGGCCTCCTGCGAGGCCGCTGCGATGCCGTGCGACGTGGTCCTGAACGGGATCACCGGCGCGGTCGGTCTGCGCCCGACGCTGGCCGCGCTCGACGCGGGGAACACCCTGGCGCTGGCCAACAAGGAGTCGCTGATCATCGGCGGGCCCGTGGTCACCGCCCGGGCCAAGCCGGGTCAGATCGTGCCGGTCGACAGCGAGCACTCCGCGCTGGCGCAGTGCCTGCGCGGTGGCCGGGCGGAGGAGGTACGACGGCTGGTCCTGACCGCGAGCGGCGGGCCGTTCCGGGGCCGCACCCGCGATGAGCTGCACGACGTGACCCCGGAACAGGCGCTCGCCCACCCGACCTGGTCGATGGGCCCGGTCGTGACGATCAACTCCGCGACCCTGGTGAACAAGGGCCTGGAGGTGATCGAGGCCCATCTGCTCTTCGACCTCCCCTTCGACAGGATCGAGGTCGTCGTACACCCGACCTCGGTCGTGCACTCGATGGTGGAGTTCTACGACGGCTCGACCCTGGCCCAGGCGTCGCCGCCGTCGATGCTGATCCCGATCGCCCTCGGCCTGGCGTGGCCGGACCGGGTCCCCGGCACCGCGCCACCGGTCGACTGGAAACGACCCGAGACCTGGGAGTTCCTGCCGCTCGACGACGAGGCGTTCCCGGCGGTCGGTCTGGCCCGGCGGGCAGGCGAGCAGGGCGGAACCGCCCCGGCGGTCTACAACGCCGCGAACGAGGTCTGCGTGGCGGCGTTCCTGGCCGGTGAGATGCGGTTCACCGAGATC
>JAICRS010000186.1 GCA_025966335.1 Nocardioidaceae bacterium | reverse complement strand
GGGTGAGCCTGGTGTGCAGCCCGTTGGAGCAGTTCACGGTCGACGAGCCGGTGACCGTGGTGATCAACAACATCTCGATGCACGAGTGCCGCGACATCGACCAGGTCACGCAGAACGTCCGCGACGCTCTCGAGCCAGGCGGCTGGTTCGTCATCTCGGACTTCCCGTTCCCGGACACCGACGCCGGCCTGCGTAGCGTCCCCGGCCGGATCATGAACGGCATCCAGTTCTTCGAGGCCCAGATCGACGACCAGCTGCTCCCGCGTGCCGCGTACGACGATCTGCTCAGCCGGCACGGCTTCGTGGAGATCGGCAACGTCTCACTGAGTCCGGTGCACGCGGTGACCTACGGGCGGGTCGCTGACTGACGCGGTCGCCCTTGGTTAGCGTGACCTGCCATGAGGTTGCGCTGGCTGCTGTCCGCCATGGTCGTCATCGCCGTGCTCGTGCCGGCGATGATGATCACGGCCGCCCGGATCGTCCGCCCCGACGGCGGCCGGTGGGTGCGCCTGGTCTCGTTCACGCCGTACGCGCTGCTCCTCTACGGCGTCGCCCTTCTGCTCCTCATCGTCGCCGTCGTCGCGGGTCACGGCTTCCGGCGCGCCATCGCCGGCACTCTCGCGGTGCTCGTGCTGCCACTCGTCGCCGTGCACCTGTGGTGGGCGAGTCCGGCGTACGTCGGGCAGCCGGCTGCGTCCGCGAACCACGGCAAGACGTTCACGGTCCTGGCTAGCAACCTGTATCTCGGCGATGCCGATCCGGTTGAGCTGATCCGCGTCGCCGAGGAGACCGGCGCCGACATCTTGGTCCTGACCGAGATCACCCCGGCGGCGCTGGAAGCGCTGCGGGAGGCCGGACTCACCGACGCCTACCCCCATGCCGGGGGTGCACCGGCCGAGGGCGGGGCCGGCACGATGGTCCTCGCCCGCCACGAGCTCACCGACGTTGCGCCCCTGGACACGACGTTCGGCGGCCTCGCGGTCACGGTGAGCGTGCCTGGCGAGTCGATCCGGCTGATCGCCGTACACGCGCACCCACCGAGCGATGACGCGACGGCCTGGCGGTCCGATCACGCGGTGATCCGGCGGGCCGCCGCGGCCAGTGCCGGGCCGACCGTGGTGGCCGGCGACTTCAACGCGACCATGGACCACGAGCAGATGCGGGAGCTGGACGGCCGGGGCTTAGCCGACGCGGCCGAGCAGGCGAACTCCGGCTGGCAGCCGACCTTCCCGGACCCGCCGCTGATCGCGGTCGACCACGTTCTGCTGACGGCGGACCTCGTCGCGACGCACACTGACGCGGTGAGCATCGAAGGGACCGATCACCGCGCACTCGTCGCTGAGCTGGCCTGGCGATGAACCTCGACGGCACGCCCGATCACGAGGACATCGAGTTCTTCGACCGGTACGGCCCCTGGCAGCCGCTCGGGCCGGTCGAGCTGCAGACGCTGATGGACGGGTTCCCCGCGCCGTGGTGGATCGTCGGGGGACACGCGATCGAGGCCTTCACTGGCGCGCGGCGCCCGCACGAGGACGTCGACCTGGTGATCTTCGCCCGGCACGTCCCCGAGCTGCGCGAGCACTTCCGTGACCGGTACCACCTGTGGAGCAACGACGGCGGCACGCTCCGGCCCCTCGACGACCGGTTCCCCGACCCGTTCCACGACCGGAGCCAGATCTGGGTCCGGAAGAACGCGCGGTCCCCATGGATCATCGACTGTCCGATCAACCCCGATGTCGACGGGTTGTGGCAGTCGAAGCGGTTCGACGACCACGTCGCCGACCTCGACGAGGTGACCTGGTTCGACGACCGCGGCATCCGGTTCCAGAACCCCGAGATCGTCCTGCACTACAAGGCGTCCGCGAACCGGGAGAAGGACCGGTTCGACCTGGAGCACGCCTGGCCGCTGCTCTCCGACGACAAGAGGCAGTGGTTGCGTGATGCCGTGCAGAGGCTCGATCCGGACCACCCGTGGAACCAGCGCCTTGCCGACGCCTGAGCTGCGGTCCGAGCGGCTCCTGCTCCGCGGCTGGACCGCGACCGACCGTGCAGAGTTCGCCGCGATGAACGCCGACCCGGTCGTGATGGAGCACTTCCCGCACCGGCTGAGCCGTGAGGAGTCCGACGCGTTCGTCGACCGGATCGAGGCCGGATTCGACGAGCACGGCTTCGGGCTCTGGGCGGTCGAGGTGGTCGGGACGGGCGAGTTCATCGGGTTCACCGGACTGTCGGTGCCTCGGTTCCACGCCGCGTGGATGGACGACCGGCCACAGCAACCGGTGGTCGAGGTCGGCTGGCGGCTCAGGCGCAGCGCCTGGGGGAACGGCTACGCCAGCGAGGCGGCCCGGGCCGCGATCGCGTTCGGGTTCGGCGAGATCGGCCTGCGCGAGATCGTCTCGTTCACGGTCGTCGGCAACACCCGTTCGCTGGCCGTCATGCACCGGATCGGGATGACCCGGCTGGCCGAGTATGCGCACCCGATCCCGGGCCAGGAGCCGCTGCCCTCGGTGGTCTACCGGCTGCCCGCTCCGGACGCCGGTCGGTAGGCAGTTCGACGGTAGATGTCGCGACGGCGCCCTTATGTCATAGCGAGATCTCGTCATTGTCTGGCCTTTGTGGACTCGGGATAGTCGAAAAGGCAGGAAACAGCCTTGCCCAGACGCAGAGGAGCCAGCATGCGCTCAACCAGGTTGACGGCCGCCGGTGCGATCACCGCAGCGGTCGTGCTCGGGCTCGCCGGAACGGCGACGGCCCACGGGGGCGATGACGATGCGGAGACCATCCGGATCCAGGACGACTGCGACCCCAAGACCTTCATCGATGCGGGTGTGCCCGGCGGGTGCGTCGGTGACGGTGACACGACCTTCGAGGAGCTGTTCGAAGAGCTCGTGGAGGACGGAGAGCACGGCAAGTGGCGCTTCCACCCTGACGAGACCGACATCGAGCACGGTGAGGCTCTGCACGCCCACAACGAGGGCGGCGAGCTCCACACCTTCACCGAGGTTGACGCCTTCGGCCCCGGCTGCGTGCCGGACATCAATGCGCTGCTCGGGCTCGACGGGCCGCTTCCCGCGGCCTGCGCAGAGTTCGGGGCGGAGATCATGCCTCCCGGCGTCACGATCGAGCTCGTCAACCTGACCGCCGGCGTGCACAAGTTCATGTGCCTGATCCACCCGTGGATGACGTCCACCGTCGAGGTCGAGGACGACTGAGGTCCGGAACGGCGTTCGTCGCGCCTGACCACAGGCCGTACTCTGGTAGGCGCGATGAACGACACCGTGCCCACCCCTGGGACCGCCCAGGCCACCGTCTACCTCGACCACGCCGCATCGACCCCGATGTACGCCAGGGCCGTGGCGGCGATGACCGAGCAGATGACCCGGATCGGCAACCCCTCGTCGCTGCATGCCTCCGGACGCGCGGCACGGCGGGTGGTCGAGGAGTCCCGGGAGAAGATCGCGCAGGCGCTCAACGCCCGCCCGGGTGAGGTCGTGTTCACCTCCGGCGGCACCGAGTCGGACAACCTCGCGCTCAAGGGCCTGTTCTGGGCACGACGGTCCGCGGACCCCCGCCGTACCCGGATCCTGTCCACCGCGATCGAGCACCATGCCGTCCTCGACCCGCTGCACTGGCTGGCGGAGGAGGAGGGCGCCGAGGTCGAGCTGCTCCCGGTGGACGAGCTGGGCCGCCTGAAGGTCGACGCGTTGCGTGAGGCCGTCGAGCGTGACCCCGGTTCGGTGGCGCTGGTCTCGGTGATGTGGGCCAACAACGAGGTCGGCACCCTGCAGCCGATCGCCGACGCGGTGCAGATCGCGCACGCCCACGACATTCCCGTCCACACCGACGCGGTCCAGGCCGTCGGTCAGGTCCCGGTCGACTTCGCCGGCAGCGGCGTGGACGCGTTGACCCTGACCGCGCACAAGGTGGGCGGGCCGTACGGCGTGGGGGCGCTCGTCGTACGCCGCGAGCTCGAGCTGACCCCGTTGTTGCACGGCGGGGGACAGGAGCGAGACGTCCGCTCCGGGACCATCGACGGTCCCGCCATCGCAGGCTTCGCGGCCGCCGTGGAGATCGCGGTGAAGTTCCAGCCGGAACATGCCGTCCGGGTCTCCGCCCTCCGGGACAACCTGGTCCGGCGGATCCTCGAGGAGGTCCCCGGCGCAATGGTCAACGGCGACCCGGTCAGCTCGGTGGAGCACCGCCTCCCCGGGAACGCGCACCTGAAGTTCCCCGGTTGCGAGGGCGACTCCCTGCTCATGCTGCTCGACGCACGCGGCATCGAGTGCTCGACCGGCTCCGCGTGCTCGGCCGGTGTCCCGCAGGCCTCCCACGTGTTGCTGGCGATGGGCTGCGACGACGAGAGCGCTCGCTCCTCCCTGCGCTTCTCACTCGGCCACACCAGCAGCCAGGCCGACGTCGACGCGCTGGTCGAGGCGATCGGCCCGGTCGTCGAGCGGGCCCGCGCCGCCGGGATCGCCTCCGGCTTCGGTGCCACCACGAAGAGGGCCGGCTGACCGTGCGCGTACTCGCTGCCATGTCCGGCGGAGTCGACTCCGCCGTCGCGGCCGCCCGGGCCGCCGAGGCCGGTCATGACGTCACCGGGATCCACCTCGCGCTGTCCCGCAACCCCAAGTCCTACCGGACCGGTGCCCGCGGCTGCTGCACGATCGAGGACTCCAACGACGCCCGCCGTGCCGCCGACGTGATCGGAATCCCATTCTACGTATGGGACATGAGCGACCGCTTCCACGAGGACGTGGTCGAGGACTTCATGGCCGAGTACGCCGAAGGTCGCACGCCGAACCCGTGCCTGCGTTGCAACGAGAAGATCAAGTTCGCAGCCGTGCTCGAGCGCGCGATGGCACTCGGCTTCGACGCGGTCGCCACCGGTCACTACGCACAGCTGGTCACCGGCGAGGACGGCCTGATCCAGATGCACCGCGCGGTCGACATGGGCAAGGACCAGTCCTACGTGCTCGGGGTGCTCACCCAGGAGCAGCTCGCTCACTCACTGTTCCCCCTCGGCGACTCCCGCAAGGAGGACGTCCGGACCGAGGCCGAACGCCGTGGCCTCGCGGTGGCCAAGAAGCCCGACAGTCACGACATCTGCTTCATCTCCGACGGCGACACCGCCGGCTGGCTGCGCGACAAGCTCGGCGCAGGCTCCGGTGACATCGTCGACCACTCGACCGGCGAGGTGCTCGGCACCCACGAGGGAGCCTTCGGCTTCACGATCGGTCAGCGCAAGGGGCTTCGGATCGGCCACCCCACCGCGGACGGCAAGCCCCGCTACGTGCTCGACATCGAACCGGTCTCCGGCACGGTCACCGTAGGCCCGCGCGAGGAGCTGACCATCGACCACATCACCGGCATCAAACCCCGCTGGTGCGGCACCGTCCCCACCGAGCCCCTGCACGGCAGCGTGCAGCTACGCGCACACGGGGAGGAGCACCGGGCGGTCGTCAGCGTCACCGGCGACGGTGTCGAGATCGAGCTGCTCGAGCCCGCCCAAGGCATCGCGCCCGGCCAGGCCGCCGTGGTCTACGAGGGCTCGCGCGTGGTCGGCTCGGCCACCATCACCAAGGCGGTCCGCCGCAGCTCCGTGGACGCATGAGCTCTGCCACCGGGATCGGGTCGATGCCCGGTGAGGACGCGACGGCGTACGCCGAAGCGGTCCGGGTCGTCCTCGGCGAGCTGCCGGACCTCCCGTTCCTTCCCGAGCTGCCCGGACGCGGTGCGCCCGCCGGCATGACCGGCCGCGCGCTCGCCGTGGTCGCCGAGCTCGGCGCAGACCTGCAACCGGCCGGCTGGCGGCTCACCGACGCAGCCGGCGTGGACCAGCGTCGCGCACGATCGCTGCTGGGGCAGGACCTCGACGCCGTCGAGGAGCAGACCCAAGGTCTGCAGGGCCGGTTCAAGATCCAGGTCACCGGTCCCTGGACGCTCGCGGCCACCGTCGAACGCCCCCGCGGTGACCGGGTCCTCGCCGACCACGGC
>JAICRS010000140.1 GCA_025966335.1 Nocardioidaceae bacterium | reverse complement strand
GATGTCACGGGAGACCGCCTCGTCCAGGATCGCCTGGGTCGAGGGACCGAACGCGGTGCGCTCGGCGCGCAGGATGAACTGCTCGAGCTCGGCCTCGAAGTCGAAGTCGGGGTCGGCGGAGACCAGGTGGTTGACCATCCGGACGGCGAGCCGGGAGGCGGCCAGCCCTACCTGCTCGTCGATGTAGCCGTAGATGATGTTGTAGCGGCCGTGCACGCCCTTGACCTGGCGGGTCTTCCCGCGCCGGATGTCGTGGCCGACCGCCTGCTGCAGGGCGAGCGCGACGTGCTCGGTGACGTGCCCGAGCCAGGTGCCCTCGTTGAGCCGCTCGACGAAGCCGCCGCGCCGGCCGCGCGAACAGGAGTGCTCACGCAGCCCCGGCAGCATCTGCAGCAGGTTGTCGGTGAAGTCGGGCAGCGTGTTGGTGGGAAAGTCCTCGAGCGAGCCGAGGTCGACCACGAGATGGATCGCCTGCTCGTAGGACCAGATGTTCGCGCCCCGGTAGACCCGCGTCTCCAGGATCGCCAGGTCGGGGGAGGGGCGGCCAGAGGTGCGCGGCTGCTCGCTCATGCACGGTCTCCTTCGTGTCGTCGGGCGCGGCGTCGCCGGAGCTCGGACGGTGAGATGTCTCCGGCGGCGATGTCGCGGGCGAGGCGGCCCAGGTCCTCGCCGGCGAGGGCGAGCTCGTGGGCTGCCGCCACGTCCGCCACCGTCCGCTGCGTTACCAGTGCCCTCGCGGAGAGGTTGAACGCCGACCCCGCCGGCAGCACGTGCAGGACTACGCCGGAGGCCAGCAGCGGAGCGGTGTGCCGCGCCTCGTGTGCGTTCGAGACGATGTTGCGGCCGTCGAACACCGTCACCGCGCCGCGGCCGGCGACGGTCATCACCTGGGCGCCGTCCTCGTCGGTGACGATGGCGGCGGTGTCCTCGTCGATGCCGATGCCCAGCAGGCTGGGGCTCTGCGCCACGATCATCAGGAGCCGACCGTAGCGGTTGCGCTGGTCGAAGTGCTGGTCGATGACGCAGTTCTGGACCAGGCCGAGCCCGGCGGCGAGCTGGGTCATCCGCTGCTTCGGGGTGGCGCCGCCGGAGCCGAACGCCACCATGTGCGAGGACTGGATGCTCGCGCCCGCGGAGGTCCCGGCCACGGTCGCGCCCCGCCGGTGCGCGGCGAGGATCGCCTCACCGAACGGGGTGCCGTTGACCACCGCCGCCAGCTTGAGCTGGTTGCCGCCGGTCATGAAGATGCCGGTGGCCTCGTCGAGCCGGCGCACCAGGTCCGGGTCGCCGGCCTCCTCCCTCGACTCGGGTCGGGCGGCCACCACGTCGTGGGCGCCGAGCTTGCGGAACAGCGCGTCGTACACCTCGACGATCTCGGACCCGAGTGACGAGGCGGTCGGGACGACGGCGATCCGGGCGTTCGGTCCGCCGGCGAGCTCCACGAACGAACGCAGCACGGAACGCTTGCCCAGCTTGTCCTCGGCGCCACCGATCGCGAGCAGGGCGCCCGCCGCGCCGCCGTGTGCGGAGGCTGCGCTGGGATGTCCGTCGGGTTCTCCGTCGGCTGAGGCATTCGGCATGCAAGGCAGCCTAAGGGGTGCGAGAGTTGACGCGTGACCTCCCGCCGCCGATTGATTGTGATGCGCCATGCCAAGGCGGAGCCGTTCGCGGAGACCGACCATGAGCGAGTGCTGACCGAACGGGGCAGGCGGGACGCCGTCGAGGCGGGCCTGCACCTGGCCGCCACGGGCGTGGTGCCCGACTACGCCGTGGTGTCGTCGGCGGCGCGGACCGTGGCGACCTGGGAGGCGGTTGCGCTGGGCTCGCGGTCCACGGCCGAGGTGGTCCTGGACGACGCGGTCTACACGGGCAGCCCGGACGTGGTCCTGGAGGCGCTCCGGGTGGTGCCACTCGATGCGCAGGTGCTGATCTTCGTGGGTCACAACCCCACGGCGGCGTACGTCGCGCACCTGCTCGACGACGGCACCGGGGACCCGACGGCGATCCGCGAGATGCTGAAGGGCTACCCCGCGAACGCGATGGCGGTGCTCGAGCTGGAGGTGCCCTGGTCCGACCTCGGCCCGGAGACCGGTCGCCTCATCGACTTCCACGTGGCGAGGGCCTGAACGGGCCTACAGCAGCGGCGGTGCCGGCGTGACGATGCCCATCTCGGCGTCGGCCGCCTCGACCTCCTCCCGGCTGATCCCGAGCAGGTAGATGATCGCGTCGAGGTAGGGCACGTTGACCGAGGTGTCGGCGGCCCGCTGCACGACGGGCTTGGCGTTGAACGCGATGCCGAGGCCGGCCGCCGAGAGCATGTCGAGGTCGTTGGCCCCGTCCCCGATTGCGATCGTGGCGGCCTGCGAGATGCCGGCCTCCGCGGCGAACCGGCGCAGCGCCGCGGCCTTGCCGGCCCGGTCGACGACGTCGCCGACGATGCGCCCGGTGAGCCGGCCGTCGACGACCTCGAGCTCGTTGGCGGCGGCGAAGTCGATCCCGAGGTCCTCGGCGATCTTGTCGGTGACATGGGTGAAACCTCCGGAGACGATCGCGAACCGGTAGCCGAGACGCTTGAGGGTGCGCACCAGGGTCCGGGCACCGGGAGCCAGCAGGATGTCGTCGTAGACCCGGTCGAGGGCACTGGCGTCGAGGCCCTCGAGCAGCGCCACGCGTTCACGCAGCGACTGCTCGAAGTCGAGCTCGCCGCGCATCGCGGCCTCGGTGACCCGGGCGACCTCGTCGAAGCAGCCGGCGTGCTCGGCGAGCATCTCGATCACCTCGCCCTGCACCAGCGTGGAGTCGACGTCCATCACGATCAGTCGCATCCCGCGCCGGAGCAGGCCCGCGGGCTGGACCGCGACGTCGACGGCCTGGGCGGCGGCCTCCTCGGCGAGCACCACCCGGAGCCGGTCCGGGTCGACCCCGGAGACGTGCAGGTCGATCGCGGTGACCGGGTAGCGCGCCATCCGCTCGATCCGGTCGATGTTCGCGCCGGTGTCGGCGATCCGCCCCGCGATCGCGGCGACCGCGAACGGCTTGAGCGGCATCCCGAGCACGGTCACGTGGCTCCGGCCGTCGGGACGCTGCCGGTTGTCACCCGTGCCGCGGTCCACCTCGACCTGCATGTCGAGGTCCTCGGCGACCCGCTCCACGGCCGCGCGCAGCGACTTCCAGTCCCGGGGCGCGGTCACCAGCAGGCCGAGGACGAGCCGGCGACGTAGCACGATCTGCTCGATGTCGAGAACCTCGACGCCGAAGGCCGCCAGCGTGGAGAAGACGGTGGAGGTCACCCCCGGCCGGTCCTTGCCGGTGAGCGTGATCAGCAGGGTCTTCGGCGCGTCGCTCTCGTTTCCCACGACCGCGAACGCTACCGGTCCCACGGGAACGAGCAGGCGGCGACGAGCCCGCGTCTCGCAGCGTGGTCCAGCGGCGCCAGCGCGGCCCGCCGCCGGTCCGCCTCATCGGCCGAGACCGCGCCACCGTCGTCCTCGAGCGCGAGGTCGACGATGGTCCGGCACCGGGTGGACAGCGAGACCAGCTTGACCGCGCGTGGTGCCATCCCCTGCGGGAAAGTGAAGTCGGCGGTGCCGCGCAGCGACATCAGTGCGTCGGCCACCTCCGGCCGCCAGCGCGCGACCTCGAGGTCGGCGAGCGTGTTCGCCGCCTCCAGCACCGCCCGTCGCAGCGAGGTGTCGGCCTCGGACGGGTCCGGGACCTGCCGCCGGGAGATCGCCTGGTGGCAGGACCACACCACCCCGGCGCCGGCGCGGTGCGGGACCAGGCCGATCTCGGCACCGTCGAGGACCACGCCCTCACCGGCCTCGAGCGCGTCGACGTTGAACGCGTTGGGTCCGGCCAGACCGAGTGGGTCTCCTGGGACGGGCAGGGCGATCCCGGCGCCCGTCGTACCCGCCGAGCGCAGCCGGCCCAGCGCGAGGATGAGCGGTACGGCGGCGTCCTCCCCGGGTAGGCCGGCCACGTGATGGGCGGCGTCGTCACCGACGATCGCGTCGCGGGCGTCGTCGAGGCTCACCGCACCGGCCACCCAGGCGGAGAACCAGACCGCGAAACCGGCGGACAGCGGCAGCTGGGTACTCACCCGCCCGAGCCTACGTGCGGGTGAACGTGGAAGCGGGGCGTGTCGTAGGTTATGAGCACCTGACCGAACTGTTCCCGGCCTGAAGAAGTTTGAGGGATGAATGGACGCCGTTCTCGAGCTCGCTGACGTCACCGTCAAGCGCGGTCAGGCCACGTTGATCGAGGGCATCGACTGGACCGTCGAGGAGGACGAGCGGTGGGTGATCCTCGGCCCGAACGGTGCCGGCAAGACCACGCTGCTGCAGGTCGCCTCCGCCCAGATCCATCCGACGTCGGGTGTGGCCGGGATCCTCGGCGAGGTGCTCGGCACCGTCGACGTGTTCGAGCTGCGTCCTCGGATCGGGCTGACCAGCGCCGCTCTCGCCGACAAGATCCCGCGGGCGGAGCGGGTGCACGACGTGGTGGTCTCCGCGTCGTACGGCGTGATCGGCCGCTGGCGGGAACGTTACGACGAGCTCGACCACGAGCGGGCGGTGGACCTGCTCACCGAGGTCGGCGTCAGGCACCTGGTCGACCGGACCTTCGGCACCCTCAGCGAGGGTGAGCGCAAGCGGGTGCAGATCGCGCGCGCCCTGATGACCGACCCAGAGCTATTGCTGCTCGACGAGCCGGCCGCCGGGCTCGACCTCGGTGGTCGCGAGGACCTGGTCTCGACCCTGTCCGTGCTGGCGATGGACGAGATGTCGCCGGCCACCGTGCTGGTCTCGCACCACGTCGAGGAGATCCCGCCCGGGTTCACCCACGCGCTGCTGCTGCGCGGCGGCGGGGTGGTGGCGGCCGGACCGCTCGAGTACGTGCTGACCGAGGAGATCGTGTCGGCGACGTTCGGGATGCCGCTGATGCTCAGCCACGAGGACGGGCGTTGGGCCGCGCGGCGTCACCCCCGGCATCGAACTTCCTGAACTACGCTGGAGGCATGGACGATTGGTTGCAGGACTGGCAGGCGTGGGCGGCGCTGTCGGTCGCACTCGGCGTGGCCGAGCTGTTCAGCCTGGACCTGATGTTGCTGATGCTCGCAACGGGCGCGCTGGCCGGGATGGTCGCCGGGTTGCTCGACCTCCCTGTAGCCATCCAGATCATCGCCGCGGTGGCGACGTCGATCGGCATGCTGGTGTTCGTCCGGCCGAACGTCGTGGCACGGCTCCACTCGGGTCCGGAACTCCGGCTGGGGCACCAGGCGTTGGTAGGGAGACAGGGCGTCGTGGTCGACGAGGTCTCCGCGCAGGGTGGTCAGATCAAGATCGCCGGTGAGGTGTGGACCGCCCGGCCGTACGACGAGAACGAGGTGATCGAGGCCGGAGCCACGGTGGACGTCTTCGAGATCCGCGGGGCCACCGCCCTGGTGCACAAGATTCCAACCCTGGGTTCCTGACCCGGGGCTCATGAACGCATGACAGAGAGGGGACACCATGGATGGCGGAGTAGGCATCTTGGTGCTGTTCGTTCTGCTCGCCCTGTTCGCCGTGGCCGTGCTGGCCAAGACGATCCGGATCGTGCCGCAGGCCCGTGCCGGCATTGTCGAGCGGTTCGGCAAGTACAAGGGCACGTTGCCGGCCGGACTGAACGTCGTGGTCCCGTTCGTCGACAAGGTCCGCTACATGATCGACCTGCGTGAGCAGGTGGTCTCGTTCCCGCCGCAGCCGGTGATCACCGAGGACAACCTGGTGGTCTCCATCGACACGGTGATCTACTTCCAGGTCACCGACCCGGTCTCCGCGACCTACGAGATCGCGAACTACATCCAGGCCGTCGAGCAGCTGACGATGACCACGCTGCGCAACATCGTCGGCGGGATGGATCTCGAGGAGACGTTGACCAGCCGCGACGCGATCAACAGCAGGCTGCGCGGGGTCCTCGACGAGGCCACGGGCAAGTGGGGGATCCGGGTCAACCGCGTGGAGCTCAAGGGCATCGACCCGCCGCCGTCGATCAAGGACTCGATGGAGAAGCAGATGCGGGCCGACCGCGACAAGCGCGCGACCATCCTCACCGCCGAGGGACAGCGGCAGTCGGCGATCCTGACCGCGGAGGGCGCCAAGCAGTCGGCGATCCTGAACGCCGAGGGTGACCGTCAGTCGCAGATCCTGCGTGCGCAGGCCGACCGCGAGTCCAGCATCCTGCGGGCGCAGGGTGAGGGGCAGGCGATCCAGACCGTGTTCCAGGCCATCCACGACGGACGGCCGGACCAGGCGCTGCTCGCCTACCAGTACCTCCAGATGATGCCGAAGATCGCCGAAGGTGACGCCAACAAGGTGTGGATCGTGCCCAGCGAGATCGGCAAGGCGCTGGAGGGCCTCGGCTCGACGATGAACAGCCTGCAGGGCATCCCGGACGACGTCGAGGGCCCCGTGCGGCGGGTCGACATGGGCGCGCCCGTGCCGGACGTCGGCGCGATCGACCGCGGGCTGGACGAGACGCTGCAGGACACCCACGACGAGGTGGCGGCCGCGATCGCTGCCGCCCAGGAGTCCGCCACACCGCAGGGGACCACGCGGGCCGGCACGCCGACACCGTCCGCCCCGGGCGAGGTTCCTCCTGGGTCTGGTGAGGAGCCGGCTGGTCCGTGACCGGGCTGGAGATGTTCGCGGTCTTCCTCGCGGGGATCGCGGCCGGCACCATCAACACCGTGGTGGGGTCGGGGACGTTGATCACGTTCCCGACCCTGCTTGCGGTCGGGGTGCCGCCGGTGACCGCGAACGTGTCCAACACGGTCGGCCTGGTGCCCGGTTCCCTGTCCGGGGCGGTCGGCTACCGCCGTGAGCTTCGCGGGCAACGGTCCCGGGTGATCCGGCTCGGCAGCGCCTCCCTGCTCGGCGGGATCGCCGGCGCCGTCCTGCTGCTCGCCCTGCCCGCCGAGGCGTTCAACGCGATCGTTCCCGCGCTGATCGGTATCGGCTGCGTGCTCGTGCTGTTCCAGCCTGCGATCGCCCGCCGGGTCGCGGCCCGAGCGGAGTCGCGCGGGGGAGTCCCCGAGCACGGTGCCGCCTGGGTGTGGGTGCTGGTGTTCGTCACCGGGATCTACGGCGGCTACTTCGGTGCCGCGCAGGGCGTGCTGCTGATGGCGGTGATGGGCATCGGCATCCAGGAGTCGCTGCAACGCCTCAACGGCACCAAGAACGTGCTCGCCCTGCTCGTGAACGCGGTGGCCGCGGTGATCTTTATGTTCGTCGCCGATGTGGACTGGGCGGTGGCAGGACTCATCGCACTCGGCGCGGTGATCGGCGGGCAGGTCGGCGCCACGGTCGGCAGGCGGCTACCGGCGCTGGCGCTGCGGATCTTCATCGTGGTCGTGGGCGTCGCCGCCCTCGTCGCGTTCCTGGTCGACTGATGCGGGGTTCGCTGCTGGTCGCGGGCACTACCTCGGACGCGGGGAAGTCGGTGCTGACCACGGGGATCTGCCGTTGGCTGCAGCGGGCAGGGGTTCGTGTCGCGCCGTACAAGGCGCAGAACATGTCGAACAACTCCATGGTCACCGCCGACGGGGCCGAGATCGGCCGCGCGCAGTGGGTCCAGGCCGTCGCCGCCGGAGCCGAGCCGGAAGCGGCGATGAACCCGGTTCTGCTGAAACCGGGCTCGGACCTCCGCAGTCACGTGGTGGTGATGGGCCGCCCGTACGGCGAGCTCGACGCCTCCTCTTTCGGTGGAGCCCGCACCGACCTGGCGCAGGTGGCCCACGCGGCGTACGACGACCT
>JAICRS010000248.1 GCA_025966335.1 Nocardioidaceae bacterium | reverse complement strand
ACGGTGTACGCCGCGCACACCCCCGGCAAGCAGCTGCGCACCGCCCGCAACATGTTGCTCTCCCCGGTCCACGACCGGCTGGTCGAGCAGGGCGGCTACCTGCGCGAGGTGTCGGGCTGGGAGGGCGCCGACTGGTTCGCCGGGCCCGGCACCACCCCGACAGCCGAACCGACCTGGGGCCGGGCGCCCTGGTTCGAGCAGTGGAAGACCGAGCACCGGACCGTCCGCGAGGGCGTCGGCCTGATGGACATGAGCTTCATGGCGAAGTTCCGGGTGCAGGGCCCTGACGCCGGCGACCTGCTCGACCGGGTCTCCGCGGGAGCCGTGAACGAGAAGGCCGAGACGCTCACCTACACCCAGTGGCTCGACGAGGACGGCCGGATCGAGAGCGACCTGACGGTCACCAAGCTGAGCGAGGGCGACTTCCTCGTGGTCGCGTCCGACACCGCACACGGCCACACGTCGGCCTGGCTGACGCGTCACGCCGGCGACGCCGACTGCAGGGTCACCGACGTCACCGCCGACTACGGCCAGCTCAACGTCCAGGGACCCCGGTCGCGCGACGTGCTCAGCGAGCTGACCGATGCGGACCTCTCCACGGAGGTGTTCGGCTTCCGCACCGCGCGCTGGCTCGAGCTCGCCGGCGTGGAGGTGCTCTGCGTGCGGATCACCTACCTCGGCGAGCTCGGCTACGAGCTCTACATCCCGGCTTCCGACACCCTGCCCGTGTACGACGCGCTGCTGGCCAGCGGGGCGGCGTACGATCTGCGGCCGGTCGGGCTCAAGGCGCTGGCGTCGCTGCGGATCGAGAAGGGCTACCGCGACTTCGGCCACGACATCGACAACACCGACTGCCCGCTCGAGGCCGGGCTCGGCTTCGCGCTCGCCCTGGACAAGCCGGGCGGCTTCATCGGTCGCGACGCGGTGCTGGCCCGCAAGTCCGCCAACGCCGCGGCGGGCGGGATGGGTCAGCGGATCGTGCAGGTCAAGCTGTTGGACCCCGAACCGCTGCTCTACCACGCGGAGGTCCTCTACCGCGACGGTGACGCGGTCGGCTACGTCCGCGCGGCGTCGTACGGCTGGACGCTCGGCGGGGCGGTCGGCCTGGCCATGGTCTCCGGCGGCGGCGAACCGGTGACGCCGGCCTGGCTCAAGGCCGGCACCTGGCAGGTCGACATCGCCGGCGTCCGGCACCCGGTCGAGGTGTCACTGCGCCCGATGTACGACCCGACCTCAGCCCGGATCAAGGTCTAGTCGGCCGCTCTGCCGAGGAGCGCCCGCATCGGCAGCGTGCCGACCGGAAGACCGTGCCGGTCGTAGTAGTCGAACATCGCGCGCAACCACGCCCGCTCGCGCTCGTCGAGCCCCTCGCCGGACCAGTCGCCGATGCGCTCAGCACCGACACCGGCGTCCGCGGCGAGCTCGGCGACGGTGCCGGTCCGGGTCGCCAGCTCGTACGTCGCACCGACGTGATCGTCCTGCAACAGCACCACCGCGGCTGCCTCGGCGACCTCCTGGAGGTCCGCGAACCCGAACGGCCTCTCCACGTCGTAGGGCACCTGCACCGTCCGGGTGAGGTCGAAGTTCTGCAGGTAGGCCCCAGGCTGGAGGATCGTCCACGCCAGGCCGGACCGGCGCACGAGGTCCTCGGCGCGTGCCTTGCCGAGGTGGTGCGGCATCCCGGGGGCGTAGGGGGACGCCACCGAGTGGTAGACCACTCGGTTCACGCCGCCCGTGCGCATCGCCTCCAGTGCCTGCCCGACGTAGGTGGGCTCGTCGGGGTGCAGGTTCGGCGCGATCAGGTAGGTGGCGTCGCAGCCGGTCATCGCACCCGCGAGGTCGTCCCAGTCGGCACGTCCGAGGGGCACCGCGTCGGCGCCATGCCGGCCAAGAGCGGCGGACACCGCCCGACCGGTCTTGCCGTGTCCGCCGAGCACCGCGATCTGGGAGGTCATGGACCCAACCTAGGGAACCAGCGGTTGGCGTCGGCGACATACAGGCGGCCGCTTGCTCGCTGTCTCAGGCCCGCGGACCAGGAATCACAAGTCCGCAGCGTCGACGGTCTCTCCTGTCTGCGGGGGTCCCTCGAGACATCGGTAGCGCAGCAGCACCACGCCTGCCGGGAACGACCTCGGCGGCTCGACCTGCTGGAACCGGGTGGCCGCTGTGCCGTCAGGAAAGAGCTTCTTGCCGTGCCCGAGGACAACCGGACACACCCACAGGTTCACCTGGTCGACCAGTGCCTCGCGGAACAGCGTCTGCAACAGGTTCGCACTGCCCCAGGTGTGGATCTGCTCGTGCCGTTCACGCAGGGCACGAACCTCGGCGGCTCCGTCGGTTACCTGAGTGCTGGCGTCCCAGGACAGCTCCGGCGTGCCGCGGGATGCGACGTACTTGGGGACCCGGTCGAAGACCCGCCCGATCTCGTCGGTCTTGCCGGGCCAGTACGCGCGGAAGATGTCGTACGTCGTGCGACCGAGCAGCAACGCGTCGGATGCCTCGACGTCCGCATTGACCTGATCGCCGGACTCCGCATCCCAGAACGGGCGCTCCCAGCCGGCGTACTCGAAGTCGCCGTCCTGCTCCGTGGGGCCACCGTTGGCCTGGATCACGCCGTCGAGCGTGGTGTTCATGTTGACGTGCAGCTCACCCATTGCGCCATCTCCGCATCCATTGTCGTTGTGTCCGTTCGACATGCCCCGCGTCCGAGCCTTCCTACCGGTGTCGACCGCGGACGGCGGCAGAACTCATCGGTACGAACGGGACGGCATGCGCGCGGGTCGCACATGCGGCTGGTCGGACTCGCCTCGACCCGGAGCCGAGCCGTCAGGTTTGGCGGGCCGAGCCGTCAGGTTTGGTGTTGGGGTTGCCCCCGGATTCCGGACATCCGATAGCGGGATGAGGGTCCCGTGGGAAGGATGTCGTTATGGCGAAGGCCAAGCGCCGGCAGTACGCGCCGGAGTACAGGCGTGATGCGGCGAGGTTGGTGATCGACTCGGGTCGGTCGTTGCGGGATGTCTCCCAGGAGTTGGGCATCAACCACGAGACGCTGCGTGCGTGGGTCCTGGCCGAACGGGCCCAGGAGGAGGCACGCAAGGTGGCCGAGGATGAGCCGTTGAGCTTCAACGAGCGGTTTGAGCTCGAGCAGCTGCGACGCAAGAACGCCGAGCTGGAGAAGGATGTGGAGTTCCTGAAAAAAGCTGCGGCCTTCTTCGCCAAGGACAAGAACCGGTGAGGCTCTACCGGTTCATCGAGGCGGAGAAGGCCACCTACGGCGTTTACCGGGCGTTGGGGCTGCTCGAGATCGCGAAGTCGACTTACTACGACTGGCGTGACGCCACGCTCCGGGCACCCTCGCCGCGCGACCAGCGGCGGGAGGAGCTCGCGGCCGCGATCGTGCAGGCTCACGATGCCTCCGACGGCGTCTACGGGGCGCCGCGGATCCATGCCGACCTCCAAGAGGCCGGCCATGCGGTGGCCCGCAAGACGGTCGCGAAGATCATGCGCGAGCTGCGGATCCAGGGCGTCTCGCCCCGCCCGTGGCGGGTCACCACGGTCCCGGACGGAGCCGCCGCTGCCCACCCGGACCTGGTCGAACGGGCCTTCGACACCGGAGAGCTGGACCGGGTCTGGATCTCCGACATCACCTACCTGCACACCGGCGAGGGGTGGCTCTACCTCGCCGTGGTCCGTGACGGCTGCTCGCGGCGGGTGCTCGGGTGGGCGATCGAGGACCACATGCGCGCCGAGCTCGTCACCGCCGCGTTGGCGATGGCCGTCGCGACCCGCGGGCACCGGGCCGATCAGGTCATCTTCCACGCCGACCGGGGCTGCCAGTACACCTCTCGCGAAGTCACCGACTACGCCGCCGAGCACAACATCGTCTGCTCCGTCGGCGCCACCGGGGTCTGCTGGGACAACGCGATGGCAGAGTCGTTCTGGGCGACCTTCAAGGTCGAGTACTACTACCGCCACACCTGGAACACCAAGGCCGAAGCCAAGCGCGCCACGATCAACTGGATCACCACGGTCTACAACAGCCGCCGTCGCCACTCCGCGCTCGGCATGCAAACCCCACTACAGTTCGAACTCAACAAGCAACGCGGGCCAGCCCAGGCCGCGTGAACCATGTCCGGGATTCGGGGGCAACCCCACGGCTCGACCCGCCAAACCTGACGGCTCGACCCGCCAAACCTGACGGCTCGGCAAAACATGACGGTTCGGCACGCAAACCCTGACGGTT
>JAICRS010000181.1 GCA_025966335.1 Nocardioidaceae bacterium | reverse complement strand
TCGATCAACACCCCGGACACGGTGTTGTCCTCCACCCTGGGCCGGTGCGCGCGACGTCCGCTGTCGTCGCCGGTCTCGGCCTGCTGCTGGTCGTCCCGGCGTGGGCCGGCGCGCTCGCGAGCGGGGCGTCAGGGGCGACCCCGAGCGGTACGTCGCAGCTGCTGGACGCTCCCGTTCACGGCCGGGCTGCCGTCGAGGCGCTCGGCAGGGACCTGGGCGTCGCGGCCGGACGCAGCGGGATGAGCCCCGGCGCCCTGCGCGAGCTGCTCGCCGCCGACCGCACGGCCTGGGTCGACGAGACCGGACGCCTGTTCTATGTCGAGCCTGACCAGGCGACCGCGCTGGCAGCGCCGCCGACCGAGGCGGCCGCCTACCCGTACGCCGCGACTTTCGCGCTGCACTCCCGGCCGACCGCCAGCCGCAAGGTCTTCATCGACTTCGACGGCCACCGCGTGCAGAGCTCCGCGTGGAACGACGTCTCGCATCCGGTCATCGACGTCGCGGCCTACACGATGGACGCCGACGCGGCGTTCTCCGAGGCGGAGCTCGACGTGGTGCAGGAGGTGTGGGCCCGGGTCGCCGAGGACTACGCACCCTTCGACGTCGACGTCACGACCGAGGACCCGGGCACCGCCGCGCTCGTCCGGTCCTCCGTCGACGACGTGGCGTACGGCATGCGGGCCTCGGTCACGACCGACCCGGACATGCGGACCGTGCTGTGCTCCGGCGGCTGCGCCGGCATCGCGTACGTCGGGGTGTTCGACAACGTGATGGGCTCCTCCGGGCCGTGGTACCAGCCGGCGTTCGCGCTGCCGAAGACGACCTACACGGCGGCCCAGGTCGCGGAGATCGTCAGTCACGAGGTCGGCCACACGCTCGGGCTGAGCCACGACGGCCTCAACGGCTCCGCGTACTACCAGGACGGCACCGGCACCAAGATCTGGTCGCCGATCATGGGTGCCGGGTACACGCCGCTGACGCAGTTCTCGAACGGCGACTACAGCGGTGCGACCCAGACCCAGGACGACTTCGCGGTGATCGCCCAGCACGGGCCCGCGCTGGTCGCTGACGACCACGGCAACACGGCTGGGACGGCGTTCCCGCTCGGGACGGGCGACGCCACCGCGGCCGGCCTGGTCGCCAGCCGCACCGACGTCGACGTCTTCGCGGTCAGCCGCCCCTGCGCCGGGACGTTGACCGCGTCCGTCACACCGGCGCCCCTCGGGCCCGGGCTCGACACCCAGCTGCGCCTGCTGGACGCGTCGGGCGGGGTGATCGCCTTCTCGGCTCCGGCGACGGCCCGCAGCGGCACCTGGTCGCCGGTCCTGACCGGGATGGGCAGCGCGATCAGCCAGTCCCTGGCCCCGGGGACGTACTACCTCGAGGTCGACGGCGTCGGGCTCGTCGACCCGTCCCTCGGCTACAGCGACTACGGGTCGGTCGGTCGCTACACGCTGACCGTCTCGGGCTGCACGGACACCGGGACGCCGAGCCCATCGCCGACCCCCTCACCGACCCCCTCGCCGACCCCATTGCCGAGCCCCTCGCCGAGCCCCTCGCCGACGTCCACGGTGGTCGTCACCCCTACCCCGGCGCCGACCGCAACGGCCACACCCACCCCGACTCCCATGACGTACGCCGTCCCGGCCGCGCCGCTCGTCCGCGCGGTCAAACCCGGCAAGCGGGGAAAGCCGCTCACCATCCGGCTCTCGTGGCTGCCTCCGTCGGCGAGCGGCGGCGCCCCCGTGACGGCGTACGAGGTGCTGGTGTGGAAGGCGAAGCCGGCCGGCCGCGGCGTCAGCCGGGTGAGCACCGTCCTCGTCGAGGCGACCCAGCACCACCTGGTGCTGAGGCTGCCTGCGGGCCGGTACCGTTTCGCGGTCGCCGCGGAGAACGTCGTCGGCACCGGTCCTCGCTCCGCGCGTACGGCGCTGGTGGCACCCCGCTGAGCTTAGGGCGCGGCCAGGTGTGCCTGCTCCATGAGCCGGCGCTGGGTGACCCAGGCGGCGATCATCGATCGGGAGCTGAACCCCAGCTTGCGCAGGATGTTCTCCACGTGTCCCTGGGCGGTGCGCACCGAGATGACCAGCCGGGCTGCGATCTGGGGGTTGGAGAGGCCCTCCGCGACCAGGTCGGCGACCTCCCGTTCCCTCTTGGTCAGCGGGGAGGTCTCCGCGTGCGCGGGCCGAGGACCCTCGTCGAGCTCGGCGTCGAGGGCATACCGGACCGCGTCGTCCAGGCTGAGCCGGGAACCGCGGCGGAACAGCTCACGGAACCGCTGCTTGCCCAGCAGCCTGCGCGCCTGCTGAAGACCGTCGGACCGGGACGGCGCGAAGGCGAACGGGTTGCCGGTCTCCGACATGCCGACGACGTCCCAGACGCCCTCGGCGGCACCCAGCAGCAGCGCAGCCCGTTCGCCTCGACCCTCCGCGGTGGCGACACGCCCCAGTGAGTCCAGTGCGACCGCCATGCCCATCCGGTCACCCAGCTGCTGCTTCAGGACGAGGGCCTCAGCGAACAGGACGGTGGCCTCCTCGAGGCGTCCGGCGGCCAGCTCCTGCTCGCCCAGTCCCGCGACGGCCAGGGCTTTCATGTGCTGCTCACCGACCTCGTCGGAGCGGGCGATGCACTGCCGATGACGATAGGCCGCCTCCGCAGGGTTGCCGGCGAAGCCGTGGCACACCCCCGCCACGAACAGGGCCATGAGCTCACCGGGCCGAGGAGCCTCAGCCCGCAGGAGCACCACGGCCCTGTCGGCCTGCTCCGCAGCCGCAGCCGGAGTGCCCTCCCAGACGGAGAGCATCGCGTCCGGCACCAGCAACAACCCGAGCGCGCGAGGGTCGTCCACAGACGTCGCCAGCGCCATCCCGTCCTCGATCAGCTCCCTGGCGCGCTGCCGGTCGTGCTGCAGGACCGCGAACCGGGCCGCGAGTGCCATCGCGAGGGATCGCTCCTGCGGCGTCCCGGTGCCCGAGGCCAGCCCGATCTCCAACATGTGCCGGGCTTCGTCGAGCAGTCCGGAAGCCGACCAGTACAGGTCGAGCTGTCTGGCCATGGCCATGGCCGCCGCGGCCTCGTCCAAGGCACGCGCGTGGTGCGCGATGGCGGCCCGCACGTTGGCCTGCTCCAGCCGTAGCCGATGCAACCAGTCGATCTGGTGCGGCCCGCAAGCGTCGTGGTCGAAGCGGGAGACCAGCTCGTCGTACCAGCGGGCGTGTCGCTGCTGGATGCCCTGGAGCTCGCCGTCCTTCTCGGCCCGCTCGAGCCCGAACTGCCGGATGTCGGCGAGCATCCGGAAGCGAGTGTGGCCCGGAGCGGTCGCCTCTGCGAGGACGACCGACTGGTCGACGAGCTCGCCCACCAGGTCGAGAACCCCATCGGCAGACAGGTCATCAGCACCGCAGACGGCCGCGGCGCCTTCCAGGTCGTAGCCGCCGGCGAACACCGAGGACCGCGCCCAGAACCTCTGCTCCGCCGGGGTGCACAGGTCGTACGACCACTCGACGCAGGCGCGCAGTGTCTGGTGCCGAGCCTCGGCGTCGCGGTAGCCGCGATTGAGCACCCCCAACCGTTCTGCCAGCCGCTCGCCGATCTCCTGGGGAGACAGCACCCTGATCCTGGCCGCGGCAAGCTCGATGGCGAGGGGGACCCCCTCCAGCTCTCGGCACAGCTCGGCAACTGCTGGCGCGTTGTCCGGGGTGAGCATGAAGTCGGATCGAGCGGACCTGGCGCGGTCCAGGAAGAGCCTGACTGCCTCGTAATGGGCGACGGACTCCGGCGTGGCCACGGTCGCCTCGTCCGGGCGGCTCAGCGGCGGGACGACGAGGACACTCTCCCCGCTGAGCCGCAGTGGTCTCCGGCTGGTCAGCAGGAAGGTGAGAGTCGAACACCTGGCGCGCAGTCCCACCACCAGCTCGACCACCGTGGCGACGAGGTGTTCGCAGTTGTCGAGCACCAGGAGGGCGGTTCGCTCGGCGAGGTGGTCGGCCAGCGTGTCGACCCCCCACGGTCGGTCATTGACCTGCAAGCCCAGCGCCTCGGCCACCGTGGAGCTCAGCAGGTCGGGATCCACGAGGTCCGCCAGCGACACCACCCAGCAGCCGTCGCGGTAGCCCGCCCGAGCCTCCTCGACCACCCGGAGGGCGACGCGCGTCTTGCCCACCCCGCCGAGGCCCACCAAGGTCACCACGCGCGAGGAGGCAAGGTGCTCGCGGACATCGTTCAGCAGTGCCCTACGGCCGACGAAGGATGTGTGGAAGGCGAGTGTCTCGATGAGGGTCACCCTAGGCAGCCGTGCATCTCGACGGCCAGGCCCGACCGGGCGATCAGTCCATCAGCACCCGGGCGGCTCCGGCAGACGGCTCGGTCACCGCGGTGTCGGCAATCTGGGCGAAGTCGATCCGGATCCGATAGGCGTCGGTGACGTTCGTCGTCTGGAGCACGGACTGGCCGAGATCGAAGGTCTGCGAGAACGACGGAACGCCGTCCGTCGTCACGGCGAGGGTGCCCCTCCCGCCGGGCTCCGTCCGGTCCGAGAGTCCGTAGGTGGCCTGGAGCTCGTAGGCGTGGCGGCCCAGCGTGTACTCGACGAAGCCCGTGGTGGTGTCGACACCCGTGTACAGCGTGTGTCCGTAGCTCTCCCCGTTGATCGGCATCGCGCTGATGGTGGCGACGCCCTCCGTCCGGCTCGGTACCAGGCTGCTCAGCCACACCCATCCGATGGCCTCGAGCGTCCGCTCCCTGCTGGTGCCGGTCCTGGCGCGGGCGTCCCCGGGCTTGACCACGCGGTACGCGCGGTCCTGGCGCGTGGTCGGGGTGAAGGAGAACGTGTACGTGCTGTTCTTCCTGACCTTCGCGGACCCAGCCTTCGTCCAGGTGGTCTGGCCGTGGTGGCGGACCTGCACCTTGACCTTGGTGCCCGGCGCCGCCGGGCTCACGGTGCCGGTCAGCGTGACGGTGTCCTCGTTGGCGACGGCGCGCGTTGTCGAGATCTTCATGGCGACCCGGTATGTGGTCGCAGACCTGCCGGGGCCGCCCGACGCCGAGGCGAGGGGCACGACGCCGGCAGCAACGACCGCGAGGACGGCGGTCGCGATGGAGGGGCGGTTGAACGTCATGGTGGAACCTCCATTCGTGCGGCACGCCCGCTCCGGGCCAGGAGCTGGGGCATCGACACAGCCGGGTGGCCGCGCCGCGACGGTGGACCCTCTGCGCACGGCGAGCTGCACCGGGTGGCGAACGCGCAGTGGAACGCGCTCTCACGCCGTGCGCAGAGGGTCGCCCGTGCACGATGACGGCTGGGGCTCGGCCACACACCCGCCGGTTGACGGGTTCGGCTACCTGTTCCGGTCGAACGGGCACCCGCGCCTAGAGTCGTCGGATGAGCGCGACGGGCGAGCCGGTGCCGTTCGAGGTCTTCGAGCCTGGTGTCTACCTGCACGGCACGAAGGCGGACCTTGCGGTGGGCGACCTGCTGGTGCCCGGGCGCGGGTCGAACTTCGAGGATGGGCGGGTGATGAACCACGTCTACTTCACCGCGACCCTCGACGCCGCGGTCTGGGGCGCCGAGCTCGCTGCGGGCCACGGCCGCGGCCACGTCTACGTCGTCGAACCGACGGGTGAGTTCGAGGACGACCCCAACGTCACCGACAAGAAGCTACCGGGCAACCCGACGCACTCCTTCCGCACGCGCGAGCCCCTACGGGTGGTGGGCGAGGTCGTCGACTGGGTCGGGCACTCGCCGGAGAAGCTGCAAGCCATGCGGGACGGCCTCGCCGGTTTGAGACGGCAGGGTGCGGCCGTGATCGAAGACTGAACGTCTCCGGCCCACGTGCCGTTTGCGGATGCGGCCGTGATGCGAGGACGACCTCTCGGCCCCCAGGACGTAACGACGTTGGGTTGAATGACCACGGCGGAACGCTTGCCGAACCTCACGAGCAAACCCGCCGCACCGGCACGCAGCCAGCCGAGGACTTTCCGAAGATGGTCACACACCCTTGTGGACAAGGGGTTCTGAGGCCCGAGGAGTGTCGGTGGTCGGTGCTTGGATCGTCGTATGTCCAGCAGGTACGCCGAGCCGCTCGACCGGCTCGATGGTGTGGTGGACGAGCTCGCGGCGATC
>JAICRS010000205.1 GCA_025966335.1 Nocardioidaceae bacterium | reverse complement strand
GCCCTTGGCCGGCAGGGTCGACGGTTCGGTGGATGCCTCGGTGGATGCTGCGGCGGCCTCGTCGGACGGTGCTTGCGGACCGGCCTGCTCGAGGTTCTGCACCGCGGCGTCGCCGTCCGGGGCAGTGGACTCCTCTTCGGAGATGTCAGCGCTCGTCACGTCGGCGGAGTCGGGGTCCGTGTTCGCTGCGTCGACCGGTTCGGTCTGCCCGGCGGGGTCCGCCGACACGACGTCGTCCGGACCGGCGCCGGCCGGCTCGTCCTCGCCGGCGTCCGGCTTCGTCGACTCGACCTCGGGGTCCTTCTCCTCGGTCGCGGCCGCGTTCGCGCCGACGTCCTGGGTGTCCGAAACCGTGTTCTCGGTCTGGGTGACATCGCCGGGGTCAGGCTCTGACTTGGTCGCCTCGGTGTCCGCGCCGGATCCCGCCGCCGAGCCGAAGAGCGAGTCGGAATCCGGGTCAGGTGCCGATCCGAAGAGGGAGTCGGAGTCGTCCGACGGCTTGGGCTCGGGCTTGGTTGCCTCGGCGGCGGGCTTGGAGTCGGGCTCAGAGTCGAAGAGGGAGTCGGAGTCGTCTGCCGGCTTGGGCTCGGAGATGGTCGTCTCGGTGTCGGCGCCGGAATCGGGTGCCGAGCCGAAGAGAGATCCGGAGTCGCTCGCGGAGCCGGATTCGGAACCGGCGCCGGTCGCCGGGGCAGATCCAGAGCCAGAGTCCGTCGCCGGGGCGGAGACGGCGTCAGGGTCGGGGTCCGGACGGTCCATGACGGCCGTGGCCGTGCCGGATCCAGTCGCCACGTCCGTCGTACCGCCGTCGCCCGAGCCCGAGGCCGAAGCCGTCGACGCGGCCGCCGGCGCTGCGACCGCGGTGTCCGCGCGCTTGACCGAGGCCAGCAGCAGCTGGGCCACGTCGAGCACCTCGACCTCCTCGCGGGCGGAACCGTCGGCCTGCTTCGCGGTGAGGCCGTCGGACAGCATCACCCGGCAGAACGGGCAGCCGGTCGCGATCTGGTCGGCGCCGGTCTCGATCGCTTCGGTGGTGCGGTTGAGGTTGATCCGCTCGCCGATCTTCTCCTCCATCCACATCCGGGCGCCGCCGGCACCACAGCAGAAGGAGCGCTCGCTGTTGCGCGGCATCTCCTTGAGCTCGGCGTTCGGGATCACGTTCAGCAGCTCGCGGGGCGGGGAGTAGACCTGGTTGTGCCGGCCGAGGTAGCAGGGGTCGTGGTAGGTGATCGAACGCCCGGGCGTGCCGTTGGTGGCGACCGGGGTGAGCTTGCCCTCGCGCACCAGCCGGTTGAGCAGCTGGGTGTGGTGGACGACCTCGAGCTCGACGCCGAACTGGCCGTACTCGTTCTTCAACGTGTTGAAGCAGTGCGCACAGGTGGCGACGACCTTCTTGACCTTCGTCTCCTTGAACACCTCGGCGTTCTGCATCGCCAGCTGCTGGAAGACGAACTCGTTGCCCGCACGACGGGCGGGGTCGCCGTTGCAGGTCTCACCGTTGCCCAGCACCGCGAAGTCGACACCGGCCATGTCGAGCAGCTCTGCCACCGCACGGGTGGTCTTCTTGGCGCGGTCCTCGTAGGCACCGGCGCAGCCGACCCAGAACAGCCAGTCGACCTCGTCGAGGTCCTCCACATCCTCGCCAACCACCTTGACCTCGAACGGCAGGTCCTTGGCCCAGTCCAGCCGCGCGTTCGGCGACATGTTCCACGGGTTGCCCTTGTTCTCCAGGCCCTTGAACAGCTGGTTGAGCTCGGTCGGGAAGTTCGACTCGACCAGCACCTGGTAACGGCGCATGTCCATGATGTGGTCGACGTGCTCGATGTCGACCGGGCACTGCTGGACGCAGGCGCCGCACGACGTACACGACCACAGCACGTCCGGATCGATCACCGCCCCGCCGGACGGCTCCCACGCGTAGCCCTCGGTGGCGCCGACCAGCTCGCGCTCCGCCTCTGCCTTCACCGTGTCGGGCAGGGCGTCCCGCTCCTCGTCGGAGGAGGCCAGGAGGTACGGCGCCTTCGCGTAGGTGTGGTCGCGCAGGTTGGTGATCAGCAGCTTGGGCGAGAGTGGCTTGTCGGTGTTCCAGGCCGGGCACTGGCTCTGGCAGCGGCCGCACTCGGTGCACGAGTTGAAGTCGAGGATCCCCTTCCAGGCGAAGTCCTCGGCCTTCCCGACGCCGAGCGCGGTCTCCTCGTCGAGCTCGTCCATGTTCTCGAAGTCGATCGGTACGCCGCCCGCCATCATCGGCTGGAGAGCGCCCAGCGACGTGCCGCCGTCGCTCCTGCGCTTGAACCAGATGTTGAACCAGGCGGTGAACCGGTGCCAGGCCACGCCCATCGTGGTGTTCTGGGCGAGCACGATCATCCAGGTCATCGAGATGATGATCTTGATCGCCGCCGTGATCCAGATCGCGTTCTCCAGAGCCGGTTCCGACATCCCGGTGAACAGCTCGCCGGCCCAGAAGGTGAACGGGAAGTGCAGGGCGGTGACCTGGTCGGGCTCGCCGCTGAGCTTGCCCAGCGCGTACTCGAAGAACCGCAGCAGCAGGATGCAGATGCCGACGGTGAGGATCACGAGCTCGACGAAGTAGCCCTGCCACATCGTGGAGCCGTACAGCCGGCCCTTCGGCCCGCGCTCGCGCTCACTCGGCCGGGTCGCGCGGTAGACGATGAACGGGATGATCGCCAGCACCATGGCCCATGCGAAGAACTCGGTGACCCACTCGAACGGCGGGAAGTGGCCGATGATCGGCAGGATGAAGTGCGCGTCGAAGAGCTGGCCGTAGGCGTTGAGCAGCGTCGCGAAGAGCAGCCCGAAGCCGACGAAGATGAACCAGTGGCCGATCCCGACCGCGGTCCACTGCAGCATCCGGGTGTGGGCGAGCGTCTCCTTGAGCATCATCGCCCAGCGGGAGCCCTTGTCGTTGCTGCGGTTGGGAGCAGGCTGGCCCAGCTTGATGACCGCGATGATGTGGCGGATCGCCTTGACGAACAGGGCGATCGCGACCAACGAGATGGCCAACGACACCACCAGGGCGACGATCTGGACCGGTTCCATGAATGCTCCTCGTCGGGCGGCAACGGCGTTGCTGAGCCTACGGTGACTGAACGCGCGAAGTCAGCGGCGGGTTACTGTGAGACAAATCCTATGAACGGTGCGCCACCCGTACCGTGGACGGATGAGACCTGCACTTCCCACCCGCCGCAACAGCCCCCGACTGCTGCTCGAGCTCGACCTCACCCGAGGCGTGCTGGAGTCCGCGCCGCGCGGACCGCTCGCCGCGCTGAGGGGGCTCAGGGTCCCGACGCTGCGGACCCTGGTCGACGCCCTGGACCGGGCGGCCGAGGACGACCGGGTCGCCGGGCTCGTCGCGCACGTCGGACACCGGCAACCGACCCTTGCGCAGTCCGGTGAGCTGCGCAGTGCCGTCGAGCGCTTCCGTGCCGCCGGCAAGCCGACCGCCTGCTGGTCCGAGTCGTACGGCGAGATGGGTCCGGGCAACATCGGCTACCACCTCGCCAGCGCGTTCGACCAGGTCTGGCTCCAGCCGAGCGGCGACGTCGGGCTGATCGGGCTTGCCGCGGAGGCGGTGTTCGTCCGGGACACCCTCGACAAGCTGGGGATCGAGACACAGCTCGGGCAGCGGCACGAGTACAAGACGGCCGCCAACATGTTCCTCGAGTCGAGCATGACCGAGGCGCACCGCGAGATGGTGACCCGGCTGGTCGAGTCCGCCACCGGCACCATCGTCTCCGACGTCGCCCGCGGCCGGCGGCTGGACGAGTCGGCGGTCCGCGCCGCGGTGGCCGAGGCCCCGCTCTCGGCCGAGGAGGCGGTGACGCACCGGCTGGTGGACCGCGTCGGCTACCGCGACGAGGTGTACGCCGACCTGCGCGGCCGACTCGGTGAGGTCGAGCTCCGCTACGTCGAGCGCTACGGCAAGAGGGTCGCCGGCATCGCGCAGGTGGGTGCCTCGGCCGCCCGCCGCGGGAAGCCGGCCGTCGCGGTCGTCAACGCCGCAGGCCCGATCCACCTCGGCCGCAGCGGATCCTCGCCGCTGTCCGGCAGGTCGGTCGGCTCCGACACCCTCGGCGCAGCACTGCGGGCGGCCGCCGACGACGACGCGGTCCGCGCCGTCGTGCTCCGGGTGGACAGCCCGGGCGGGTCGTACGTCGCCTCGGACGCGATCCGGCGAGAGGTGCACGCACTGCGCCGGGCCGGGAAACCGGTGGTGGCCTCGATGGCCGACGTGGCTGCCTCGGGCGGCTACTACATCGCGATGCCCGCCGACTGGGTGGTCGCCGGTCCGGGCACGCTCACCGGGTCGATCGGCGTGCTCGCCGGCAAGCAGGTGATCCGCGACGCGCTCGCCCGCATCGGCGTCCAGCGGGAGAGCGTCACCGAGAGTAGGTACGCCGACATGTTCTCCACCCAACGGCCTTTCGACGAGCACGAGTGGCGGCGCCTCGAGGGTTGGCTGGACCGGGTCTACGCCGACTTCACCGCGAAGGCCGCCGAGGACCGCGGGATGGCCGCGGACCGGCTCCGCGAGGTCGCCCGGGGCCGGGTCTGGACCGGTGCGGACGCGATGGAGGTCGGCCTCGTCGACCAGCTCGGCGGTCTCGCGGAGGCGATCACGGTCGCCTGTGCCCGGGCAGGTGTGGACCGCTCGGAGGTCGACGTACGCACGCTTCCGCATGCGGGACCGGTCGAGCGGCTGCTTCCCGCGGCCAACAGCGACGCGCCGGCGGCCGCGGTGCTCGGGGACGGGATGCCGCTGTTAGACCGGGCCCTCGCCGCGGTGCACTTGCCGCGGACAGGGGTGCTCACGATGCCGGTCAGCTGGCGGTTCCGGTGAGCCGGACCCGGTTCAGCCGACCCTTCTCGCCGAACACCACCTCGACCCCGGTGGTCCGGCCCGACCGTCGCTGCGCGCAGTAGCCGAACGTGTCGCCGAGACGCGTGTGCGGCTGCCCGGCCCGGAGCAGCACCTGCCGGGTGCCGGTGCCCCGGTCGAGGTTGCGAAACGTGCGGACCGGCTTGAGCGCGGTGGCATCGCGGCAGCCGTCGTTGGTGACCCCGAGCGCCCGCTCCCACATCTGGAGGTAGGCCTCCGGGCCGCGGGCCAGGTCCTCGACGATGTCTCGGCCGGCGATCTGGCGGAGGTCCTCGATCCAGTCGGGGTAGAGCCCGTAGTGGGCGACCCCGTCGACGTTGATGTCGTAGACCCGTTCACCGCTGCGCTGCTGGTGCACCCGGACGCCGCCCAGGCCGCGGAACGGGTAGGTCACCGGGTTCGGCACATCCGCGCCACGTGGATCGCCCTGTGCGCCGAGGCCGTTGATGTCCGCGCCGTAACCGAACCCGAAGTAGTAGCGATCGTCGGCCCAGCCGAGGTGGCGCTGCCACTTGTCGACGAAGCCGGTGCTGTCGCCCGCGTAGGGGGTGACCACGCCGCCCAGCCGG
>JAICRS010000191.1 GCA_025966335.1 Nocardioidaceae bacterium | reverse complement strand
TGCTCAACATCTTCAGCGGCCACCTGATGGCGATCCTGAACAACATCTCGGTCTGGTGGCACGTCGCGGGCGCGGCGATCGTCGTCGCGATCCTGTGGCTGATCCCCGACCAGCACCAGAGCATGAGCTTCGTGTTCACCGAGCGGATCAACAACTCCGGGTACGACGACGCGAAGTACTGGTTCCTCGTGCTGCCGCTCGGGTTCCTGCTGACGCAGTACACGATCACCGGGTTCGACGCCTCGGCCCACCTGTCGGAGGAGACCGAGGCAGCGTCCGAAGGTGCCGCCAAGGGGATCTGGCGCTCGATCTTCTACTCCGCCGTCGGCGGCTGGATCATCCTGCTCAGCTTCCTGTTCGCCGTCCAGGACCCCGCCGGCGTGACCGAGGGCGGCGGTGCGGTCGACGTTATCTTCGGTCAGGCGCTGCCCCAGGGCTGGCACGTGACGATCCTGCTGATCTCGGCGGCCGGCCAGTTCTTCTGCACGGTCGCCTGCCTGACCAGCGCCTCCCGGATGACGTTCGCGTTCAGCCGTGACGGCGCCATCCCCGGCTCGCGTCTGTGGTCGAAGGTCTCCAGGAGCAAGGTGCCGGCGAACGCGGTGATGTTCGTCGCGGTGATCGGCGCGATCATCACGCTGCCGGCGCTGCTCGGTGTCGGCGGGATCCCGGTGGCCTTCTACGCGGTCACCTCCGTCGCGGTGATCGGTCTCTACCTCTCGTTCGCGATCCCGATCTGGCTGCGCTGGAAGCAGGGTGACTCCTTCGAGCCGGGGTCGTGGACGCTGGGCAAGAAGTACAAGTGGATGAACCTGGTGGCCGTGGTCGAGATCCTGATCATCTCGGTGTACTTCATCATGCCGTTCACGCCGGGCGCGATCCCCTGGCACGAGGACTTCGCCTGGAAGAACGTCAACTACGCGCCGGTGCTCACCGTCGGCTCGCTGATCGTGCTCGCGATCTGGTGGCAGCTCTCGGCCCGGCACTGGTTCAAGGGCCCGAAGCACACCATCGACGAGGCGGTCGTCGAGGCGTTCGACGACTGAGCGCGCCGGCCCGGCAGACCGGCTCCGCGTAAGGTCGGGGCGCGTGAAGGTGTTGACCGTCGACGACGACGTGTTCGGGTCCCTGCCGGACCTGACCGCGACCAGCGACGTACCCTCACACGCCCGGATCGAGCAGTGGCTGACGCGGATGATCACCGCCGGTCGGCTCTCGGTCGGGGACAAGCTGCCGACCGAGGAGGACCTGGCCGCATCGATGGGGGTCAGCCGGATGACGCTTCGCCAGGCGCTCGGTGCCCTCGAGGCGCAGGGCCTGCTGGAGCGCCGACGTGGTCGGTCGGGCGGCACGTTCGTGACCCGGCGGCGCATCGAGGTCGACCTGACCGGTCTTCCCGGATTCACCGAGCAGATGCGGCGGGCGCACGTGCGGGCGGGCGCGCGAGTGGTCCGCTCGCGGCTGGTCACGCCGTCGCGCGACGTGTCCACCGCGCTGCGGCTGCCCCGCGGGGGACAGGCGTACGAGGTGGTGCGGGTGCGCTCGGCCAACCGTGAGCCGCTCGCCCTGGAAGAAACGTACCTCCCGGCCCGCGACTTCCCGGGGCTCCTCGACCGCCGGCTGACCGGGTCGATGTACGCGCTGATGCGTCGCGACTACGGCCTGGTCCCGTGCACCGCGCAGGAGTGGCTCGAGCCGGTGGTCGCCACGAGCGACCAGGCGGCCCTGCTCGACATCGCTGCCGGGTCGGCGCTGATGCTGGTCACCCGGACCGCCTGCACGGACGACGGCAAGCCGATCGAGCACGCCCTGGACAGGTACCGCGCGGACCGGACCAGGATCGCGCTCACCACCGCGATCTCCCAGGGGCGGATCGGGGCTCCTCAAAGCGTCTAGACCTTTTCGGCGGCGGTTGGTTAGGGTGCCGAAAAGGGCCGGAGGTGAGGCATGGTGCACACGCTGGACCTGGCGCTGCTGGAGGAGCGGCTCGACCAGGTGCCCGTGCTCGCGGGCCGGCCTCGCAGCATCGAGCGGCTCTCCGGCGGCCTCACCAACGTCAACCTCAAGGTGAGCACCCCCGCCGGCGTCTTCGTGGCTCGCTGCTTCCACGGTGACGCCGCGCTGCTCGGGATCGACCGGGACGCCGAGCACCTGAACACCAGGGCGGCGGCCGCCGCGGGCGTTGGGGCGCCGGTCGTCGACTTCCGCTCCGACCTCGAGCTGCTGGTGATCGGCTTCATCGACGGGGTCACCTACGACAACAGCAGCTTCGCCAACCCGGGTGTGATCGAACGGGTCGCGCACGCGTGCCGGACCCTGCACTCCGGTCCGCGGTTCGTCAACGACTTCGACATGTTCGCGCGGCAGCGCGGCTACCTCGGGATCGTCCGCGCGCACGGCTTCACGCTGCCGACCGGCTACGAGTCGTACGACGAACGGTTCCACCTGGTGCGGGAAGCCCTGGCTGCCCGTGCCGAGCCGACGGTCCCCTGCAACAACGACCTGCTGGCCGGAAACTTCGTCGACGACGGCCGGAAGCTGTGGCTGATCGACTACGAGTACTCCGGCAACAACGACGCCTGCTTCGAGCTGGGCAACATCACCACCGAGTGCGACCTCGACGGTGACCAGCTCGAGGAGCTGGTCAGCTGCTACTACGGCCGGCCGTTGCGGAACAAGATCGCCCGCACCCGGCTCCAGGCGCTGGTGTCGCAGTACGGCTGGTCCCTGTGGGGAGCGATCCAGGCAGCCACCAGCCCGTTGGACTTCGACTTCGCCGGTTGGTGCACCGAGCGCTACGAGAAGGCGGTCACCGGGTTCACCAGCGACGGCTTTCCCCGACTCCTCGACGAGGTGCAGCGTGTCGACTGAGCTGCCCGACCGGGCCCGCGTGGTGATCATCGGCGGTGGCGTGATCGGCGCGAGCGTGGCCTACCACCTCACCCGGCTCGGCTGGACGGACGTTCTCGTGGTCGAGCAGGGCACGCTGTCGTGCGGCACCACCTGGCACGCGGCCGGCCTGGTCGGGCAGCTGCGGGCCACCGAGAGCGGCACCCGGTTGGTGCAGTACTCCACGGAGCTCTACGCCCGCCTGGAGCAGGAGACCGGCCTGAGTGCAGGCTTCAAGCGGTGCGGCGGTGTCACCGTGGCCCGGACCGAGGACCGAATGACCCAGCTGCGCCGCACGGCCGCGACGGCCGAGGCGTTCGACCTCGAGTGCGAGCTGCTCACCCCGGCCCAGGCGCGGGACCGGTATCCCGTGATGCAGGTGGAGGACCTGGTCGGAGCGATCTGGCTGCCCGGCGACGGGAAGGCGAACCCGACCGACCTGACCATGGCGCTGGCCAAGGGTGCCAGGTCCGGTGGCGCGACCGTCATGGAGCGGGTCCGCGTGCTCGACGTACTCACCGAGAACGGCGCGGTCACCGGAGTGCGCACCGACCGGGGCGATGTCGAGGCGGAGGTCGTGGTCAACTGCGCGGGGCAGTGGGCCAAGCAGGTCGCGGAGCTGGTCGGGGTCACGGTGCCGTTGCACTCGGCCGAGCACTTCTACGTGGTCACCGACCAGATCGACGGCGTCCATCCGGAGCTGCCGATCCTCCGGGACCCCGACGGCTACACCTACTTCAAGGAGGAGGTAGGTGGCCTGGTCGTCGGCGGGTTCGAGCCGGAGGCCAAACCGTGGGTCTCCCCGGACGAGATCCCCTACCCGTTCGAGTTCTCCCTGCTCGAGGAGGACTGGGAGCACTTCTCGGTGCTGATGGACAACGCGCTCCTGCGCATCCCGGCCCTGCACGAGACGGGGATCCGCAAGTTCTACAACGGTCCGGAGAGCTTCACGCCGGACAACCAGTTCGTGCTCGGTGAGGCGCCGACGGTGCGCGGCTTCTTCGTCGGTGCCGGGTTCAACTCGGTGGGGATCGCGACGGCCGGGGGAGCGGGCCGGGCACTGGCCGAGTGGATCGTCGAGGGGCGGCCCACGGCGGACCTGGTCGCGGTCGACATCCGGCGGTTCGCCGGGTTCAACGGCAACAACCGGTGGCTGCGCGACCGGGTCGGGGAGATCCTCGGCCTGCACTACGCGGTGCCGTGGCCGAACCGGGAGCTGGAGACCGCTCGCCCGTTCCGCCGCTCGCCGGTCTACCACCTGCTCGAGCGGGCCAACGCGTGCTTCGGCAGCCGGATGGGCTGGGAGCGGGCGAACTACTTCGCCCCCGCGGGCGAGGACCCGGCGATCGAGTACTCGTGGGGCAGGCCGAACTGGCTGCCCTGGTCGGCCGCCGAGCAGGCCGCCACCCGGAACGCGGTCGGCCTCTTCGACCAGACCTCCTTCTCGAAGTATCTCGTGCTGGGTCGCGACGCCGAGTCGTCGCTGCAGTGGATCTGCACCAACGACGTCGCGGTGCCGGTGGGTCGTTCGGTCTACACCGGGCTGCTCAACGACCGCGGCACCTACGAGTCCGACCTGACCGTCACCCGCACCGGGCCCGAGGAGTTCCTCCTGGTCAGCAGTGCCGCGACCACCGAGCGCGACATCGACTGGATCACCCGGAACATCCCCGACGGCGCCGACACGAAGGTCGTGGACGTGAGCTCGTCGTACGCCGTGCTCGGGGTGATGGGACCACGCTCCCGCGAGCTGCTGACCACGCTGTCCGACGACCGCTTCGACGACGAGGCGTTCCCGTTCGGGACCAGCCGGCTCGTGCGGCTGGGCTACTCGACCGTGCGCGCGACCAGGATCACCTACGTCGGCGAGCTCGGGTGGGAGCTGTACGTGCCGGTGGAGTTCGCGGTGGGCGTCTACGAGGAGCTGCTCCGCGAAGGGGAGCCGCTCGGTCTGGTCCAGGCGGGCTACTACGCGATCGAGTCGATGCGGCTCGAGAAGGGCTACCGCGCCTTCGGCCGCGAGCTGACCCCGGACTACGGCCCGGTCGAGGCGGGGCTGACGTTCGCCTGCAAGCTGAGGACCGACATCGGCTTCCTCGGCCGGGAGGCCGTCGAGAAGGCCAAAGGCGCGGGCCCGCGCCGCCGACTGGTCTCGTTCGCCGTGTCCGACCCGGCCGCGATGCTGTGGGGTGGAGAGCTGGTGCTGCGCGACGGGCAGCCGGTGGGGCAGGTCACCAGCGCCGCCTGGGGGGAGGCGATGGGTGCCTGTGTCGGCCTGGCCTACGTCCAGGACCCGGCCTCCGAGACCGTGTCGCGGGACTGGGTCGGGTCCGGCGACTACCAGGTCAACGTGGGCGGCCAGATGTTCCCGGTGGCGGTGAGCCTGCGGCCGCTGTTCGACCCGGACAACACCCGGGTGCGTCCACGCGGCTGATGCCGGTCGGGGGCCCGCTACTCGCGGGGCACGATGGTGACCCCGCCGGACTTCTCGAGCACGGCGTACTTGACCTGGTCCATGCTCTCGAGCCCGTGCGCCTGACGGGCGAAGGTGAGGATCTCCTCCTCGGTCATGTGGGCCTTGGCCATCCGGTCCTTCAGGACCTTCCCGTCGTCGATCAGGATCACCGCGACGCTCTCCAGCAGCTTGTCCAGCTTGGGGAAGCGGTAGCCGAGGTAGTCGGCGAGGCGGTCCAGGGCGATCAGCGTGGTGATCACGATGGCGGCCATCATGATCGAGAAGTCCTCACCGAGCAGTGCCTGCTGGGTCGCCTCCCCGACGACGAGGAGCAGGATGAAGTCGAAGGTGGTGGCCTGGGACAGGGTGCGCTTTCCGGTGACCCGGAACAGCAGCATCAGCACCGCCCAGACGACGAGTGCTCTCAGTACGGCGTCCATGGTTCATCTCCTCCGGGTCACGGGTAGGTCAGCTGCCACAGGTCGACACCAGCACCCTGTCCGGCGCGGATGATGCCGTCGCGCA
>JAICRS010000047.1 GCA_025966335.1 Nocardioidaceae bacterium | reverse complement strand
CTCCCGGGAGTCCATCAGGATCTCGTTCACGCGGCGCCGGGCACGACCCGCGTCGACCTCCTCGGGGATCTCCAGGTCACCCTCGGGCTTGCCGAGCCAGGCGGCGTACTCCACCACCCTGGCCAGCGCGCGGACCGCCGCCTCCGGGGCCGGGTAGGACGGGACCGACCCGCGCCCGGCCGTGCTGCCGGCCAGGTCGGGCACCCGCAGCAGCTCGGGCACGCCTTCGGTGGCGAGGAACGTGGAGACCAGCGGCTTGTCGGACTGCTCCCCCACCGCGGCCAGGACGTTCGCGACCTCCTCGCCGGTGGTGTTCAGCGGTGGGATGAACACCGCGACCACCGAGTCGACGTCGGGGTCGTCGATCGCGGCGTCGAGGGCCTCCTCGAAGTCCTCGGCGGTCGCCTCCGGTCCGAGCGCCACCGGTTCTCGTGGCTGCAGCCCGGCCGCGGCGGCGGCGTCGGCCGCGAGCAGCCCGATCGCGTCGGAGTTGCCGACGACCGCGACCCGCGGCCCCTTCGGCAGCGGCTGGTGCGCGACGAGCTGGGCGACGTCGAACATCTCGTCGAGGGTGTCGACCTGCATCACCCCGGCCTGGCGGAACATCGCGTCGACCGCGGCCTGCGGCGCGAGGATCGAGCGGACCGCGTGGCCCATCGGCACCCCCTGGGTGGTGCGTCCGGAGCGGACCGCGATCACCGGCTTGCGGCGGGAGACCCGGCGGGCGATCCGGCTGAACTTGCGCGGGTTTCCGATCGACTCCAGGTAGAGCAGGACGACCTCGGTGCTGTCGTCCTCCTCCCAGAACTGGAGCAGGTCGTTGCCGGAGACGTCGGCGCGGTTGCCGGCGCTGACGAACGTCGAGAGGCCCAGGCCGCGCCGGGCGACCTTCTCCAGGATCGTGACACCGAGCGCTCCGGACTGGCAGAAGAACCCGGCCCGCCCGCGCGGCGGCATCAGCGGGGACAGGGAGGCGTTCAGGGACGCGTCGGCGGCGGTGTTGATGATGCCCAGGCAGTTCGGGCCGATCAGCCGCAGACCGTAGCTGCGGGCCAGACCGACCAGCTTGCGCTGACGGAGCCGGCCCTCCTCGCCGGTCTCGGCGAACCCGGACGAGATCACCACCATCCCGTGCACGCCCTTTGCGGCACAGTCGAGGACCACGTCCTGCACCGCGTCGGCCGGCACCGCGACGATGGCGAGGTCGACCTGGTCGGGGATGTCGGCGACCGAGCCGTACGCCGGCATGCCTGCGACCGCCTCGGCCGCGGGATTGACCACGTAGACCCGGCCCTTGAAGTCGCCGAGGACCAGGTTGCGGACCAGGGTCCGGCCGATCGTGTCCTGCCGGCGGGACGCACCGATGACCGCGACGCTGCGGGCCTTGAAGAACCGTTCGATCGAGGCCGCCTCGGCGCGGTGCTCCCGGGCCTGCATCACGTTGATCGAGGTGTCGGTGGAGCTGATCGGGAACTCGAAGCGCATCACGCCGTCCTCGAACCCGCCGGCCACGTGGTAGCCGGCGTCGCGGAAGATCTGGATCATCCGCTGGTTCTCGGGGAGCACCTCGGCGACGAACTTCAGCACTCCGCGCTCGCGTCCGGCCTGGGCCAGGTGCTCGAGCAGCAGCTGTGCGATGCCGCGTCCCTGGTGGGCGTCCTGGACCAGGAACGCCACCTCGGCATGGTCGCCTGCGCCGTGCTCGTCGCGGATCCGGTCGAACCGGCCCACCGCGATCATCCGGTTGGCCACGGTCAGCACAAAGGCCACCCGGTCGTGGTGGTCGACGTGGGTGAACCGGGTCACGTCCTTCGCCGACAGCTTCGGCATCGGCGCGAAGAACCGCAGGTACTTCGACTCGGCCGAGACCTGCTCGTAGAACTCGACGAGCAGCTCCTCGTCGCGGGGGCTGATCGGCCGCAGGTGCGCGGCGTGCCCGTCCCGGAGCAGGACGTCGGCCTCCCAGTGCTTGGGGTAGTCGGGACCCGGATCGGGCTCTGGCTCGGCGTCGGTCACGCACGAAATGTATCGCCTCGGGCCACAGCGGCGTGCCCCCGCGCGTCCGGCGAGCGGCGCGGGAGAGAATGGCGCAATGGCACGACGTACCAAGCCCGCACCGGTTCCGGACGACTTCGAGGAGCACATCCTCGACATCGACGTCGGCGACGAGATGCGGACCAGCTTCCTGGAGTACGCCTACTCGGTGATCTACAGCCGGGCCCTGCCCGACGCCCGGGACGGCCTCAAGCCGGTCCAGCGCCGGATCCTCTACACGATGTCGGACATGAACCTGCGGCCCGACCGCGGTCACGTGAAGAGCGCCCGCGTCGTCGGTGAGGTGATGGGCCGTCTCCACCCGCACGGCGACGGCGCGATCTACGACGCGCTGGTCCGGATGGTGCAGTCCTGGTCGATGCGGGTCCCGCTGGTCGACGGGCACGGGAACTTCGGCTCCCCGGACGACCCGCCGGCGGCGATGCGCTACACCGAGTGCCGGATGGCGCCCGCGGCGATGCCGATGACGGTCTCGATCGACGAGGAGACCGTCGACTTCAAGCCCAACTACGACAGCCGCGAGCTCGAGCCGTCGGTGCTTCCCGCGGCGATCCCGAACCTGATCGTCAACGGCGCCACCGGCATCGCGGTCGGGATGGCCACCAACATCGCACCGCACAACCTGGTCGAGGTGGTCCAGGCGCTGCGCCACCTGATCAACCACCCGAAGGCCGGCCTCGACGACCTGATGCGGTTCATCCCCGGCCCCGACCTGCCCACCGGCGGCAAGATCGTCGGGCTGGACGGGATCCGCGACGCCTACGAGGCGGGCCGCGGCTCGTTCAAGATGCGCGCCACCGCACGCGTGGAGAGCGTCACCGCGCGCCGCAAGGGGATCGTGGTCACCGAGCTGCCCTACGGCGTCGGCCCCGAGAAGGTGATCGAGCGGATCAAGACCCTGGTGCAGACCAAGAAGCTCCAGGGCATCGCCGACGTCAAGGACCTCACCGACCGGGAGAAGGGCCTCCGGCTGGTGATCGAGGTCAAGAACGGCTTCCACCCGGAGGCGCTGCTCGAGCAGCTCTACAAGGCCACCCCGATGGAGGACTCGTTCGGGATCAACGCGGTCTGCCTGGTCGACGGGCAGCCGCGGACCCTGGGCCTGAAGGAGATGCTCGAGGTCTACCTCGGTCACCGGTTCGACGTGGTGCGCCGACGGACGACGTACCGCCGCGGCAAGGCCGCCGACGAGCTGCACCTGGTCGAGGGCCTGCTGGTCGCGATCCTCGACATCGACGAGGTGATCCAGCTGATCCGCGCCAGCGAGAACGCCGCCGAGGCCAAGGAACGGCTGATCCAGGTCTTCGAGCTCTCGGACGTGCAGGCGACCTACATCCTCGACATGGCGCTGCGCCGGCTGACGAAGTACTCCCGGCTCGAGCTCGAGAACCGCAAGGCCGAGCTGGAGAAGACCATCGCCGAGCTCGAGGCGATCCTCGAGGACGACAAGTTGCTGCGCAAGGTGGTCTCCGACGAGCTCGCCGAGGTCGCCAAGACCTACGGCACACCCCGGCGGACCGTGCTCCTGGAGTCCGCCGGCCAGCAGGTGACCAGCGCGGTGCCGCTCGAGGTCGCCGACGACCCGTGCCTGGTCTACCTTTCCTCGGCCGGCCTGCTGGCCCGCACCAACGGCGTCGACGCTCCCGGCACCGGGGGCGCGCGCAGCAAGCACGACGTGATCACCGCCGCGGTGGGCACCACCGCGCGCGGGCAGGTCGCTGCCGTCACCAACCAGGGCCGGCTGGTCAAGCTCGACGTGCTCGACCTGCCCACCCTGCCGTCGACCGCGAACGCCCCGCACCTCCAAGGCGGCGCACCGGTCAGCGAGTTCCTCTCCCTGGAGCCGGGCGAGCGGGTGCTGACCCTGTCCTCGTTCGACATCGACGGGCCCGGGCTGGCGCTCGGGACCCGCGACGGGGTGGTCAAGCGGGTGAAGCCGGAGTACCTGTCGAACAAGGATGCCTGGGAGGTGATCCGGCTCGACGACGGTGACGAGGTGGTCGGCGCGGTCGAGCTCCGCACCGGCGACGAGGAGCTGTGCTTCGTCACCTCCGACGCGCAGCTGCTGCACTTCGCGGCCAGCCTGGTCCGGCCGCAGGGCCGCTCCGGTGGGGGTGTCGCCGGCGTCCGGCTGACCCCCGGGCAGCGGGTCGCGTCCTTCGGCGCGTTCGAGCCCACCGACGACGCGGTGCTGGTCACTGCGTCCGGGTCGGGTACGGCGCTGCCGGGGACCGAGCCCGGAGCGGTGAAGGTGACCCCGTTCGCGGAGTACCCGGCCAAGGGTCGTGGCACCGGCGGGGTCCGCTGCCACCGGTTCCTCAAGGGCGAGGACACGCTGGTGTTCGCGTGGGCCGGACCCGGTCCTGCGCATGCGGCCGCGGCGAGCGGTGCACCGGTCGACCTGCCGGAGCCCACCGGCCGCCGCGACGGTTCCGGCGTGCCCGGCTCCCAGCCGATCGCCGCCTGCGCCGGTCCGGTGGCGTCGCTGCTGCCCGACGACGTGCCCGTTGCGTGAAAGGCTGGGCACCATGACGACATCGCGCAGCCGCGCCCTCGCCGCCCTGGCGCTGGCGGCAGGCCTCACGCTGGCCGGCTGCGGCGGTCAGGACGACACCGCCGAGCAGCCGCCCGAGGAGGTCCTCGCGGCCGCCAAGGCGAACCTCGACGAGACCTCCGGCGTGCACATCGTGCTGTCCACCGACAAGCTGCCGCCCGGCGTCTCCGGGATCCTGCAGGCCGACGGGATCGGCACCCCCGCGCCCGCGTTCGAGGGCACGCTCAAGGTCGTCGCCAGCGGGATCACCGCGGACGCCGAGGTGGTTGCGGTCGGTGACGCGGTCTACGCGAAGCTCCCGTTCACCACCGACTTCACGCGGATCGACCCGGCCGACTACGGTGCCCCGGACCCGGCGGACCTGATGAGCCCCGAGGGCGGGCTGTCCTCGCTGCTCACCGCGGTCGAGGACGTCGAGGAGGGGTCGCCGGTGCGCGACGGCGACCAGGTGCTCACCGAGTACTCCGGCACGGTCCCCGGGGACGTGGTCGCCGGGATCATCCCCACCGCGTCCGCCGACAGCGACTTCGACGCGACCTTCACGATCACCGACGAGAACCTGCTGGACGAGGCGGTGCTGACCGGGCCGTTCTACCCCGGCGCCGACGACGTCACCTACACGGTCGCGTTCGACGAGTACGGCACCGAGCAGGAGATCACCGCGCCGTGACCGCCGAGCGCAGGGACAGCGGTCCCTGGGCCCCGGCTCCCGGAGCGCGCCTCCTTCTGGGTCTCGCCGCGGTGGCGGTGGCCTTCGCCGCCGCGGACACCTACGTGGTGGTCCTCGCGCTGCCCGACATGATGTCCAGCGTCGGCCTGGCCGTCGACGAGCTGCAGCGGGCCGCCCCGATCGTGTCCGGCTTCCTGCTCGGCTACGTCGCGATGCTGCCGCTGATCGGGCGGATCGCGGACCTGCGCGGGCGGATCCCGGTGCTGGTCGGCTCGCTGGTGGTGTTCGCGCTCGGGTCGCTGGTCACCGCCGCGGCCTACGACCTGCCGAGCATGGTGGCCGGCCGGTTCCTCCAGGGCGTCGGCGGTGGTGGCCTGGTGCCGGCCACGCTGGCGCTGGTGGCGGACATGTACCCACCCTCCCGGCGCGGTGTCCCCCTCGGCGTGGTCGGCGCGGTGCAGGAGCTCGGCAGCGTCGTCGGCCCGTTGTACGGCGCGCTGGTGCTCGCGCTCGCCGACTGGGAGGAGATCTTCTGGATCAACCTCGCGGTCGGCCTGCTCCTGGCCGCTGTCCTGCGTGGCCTGCCGGCGAACCGCCCGGGCGGCGACGCCCGAGGGGCCGGCTCCGTCCCGGCCGGGGAGGGGCGCCGGACCGACTGGGTTGGCGCCGCCCTGGCCGCGCTCGCCGTCGCGGCGCTGCTGCTCGTGATGCTCGAACCCGCCGTGCTGGCCCGCGACGTCACCCTCGGCCTGCTCTTCCTGCCCGTGGCCGGCGAGTCACGGTGGCTGTCCCCGCTCGGCATCGGCTTCGTCGTCCTCGTGGTGGCGCTGGCCTGCTGGTGCTGGTTCGCACGAGCTCCGCTGCTCGACGTACGCCGGTGGAAGGCGCTGGCCGCACAGGCCGACCTGCCCGGCGCCGCCCTGCTGGCGCTGTGCCTGGCCGGCATCATCCTGGCCTTCGCCACCGCCGACCCCGAGGTGCAGGTCTTCTCCCCCGCCGGGCCGTGGCTGCTGGCCGGCGCTGCGGCCGCAGCGGTGGGGTTCTGGTGGCACAGCCGCCGCAGCGAGCACCCGCTGGTGCCGCACGGGGCGTTCGCGGCCACGCCGGCCTGGGGGTCGCTCGCGGTGAGCTTCTTCGTGGGCGCCGCGCTGATCGCCGCGTTGGTCGACATCCCGATCTTCGCCCGGATCACGGTCTACCCCGACTCGCAGCTGATGGCGGCGCTGGTGCTGGTCCGGCTGCTGGTGGCGCTGCCGGTCGGTGCCCTGGTCGGCGGCTACCTCACCCGGCGGCTCGGCGCCGGCACCGTGACCGCGGCCGGAATGGCCCTCGCGGCAGGGGGTTTCGTGTGGATGGCGCAGTGGGGGCTGGAGAGCCTGGAGCAGCCGGTAGCGAGCGTGCCGCTGGTGGCCACAGGGCTCGGGTTCGGGCTCGCGCTCGCGCCGGTCAACGCGGCGCTGCTCGCCGCGACCGCGGACGCGGTGCACGGGGTGTCCAGCGCCTTGCTGGTGGTCGCCAGAATGGTGGGCATGCTCGTCGGAATCTCGGCCCTGACCACGATCGGCCTGCGCCGCTACTACGCGGTGCAGGTGGACCTGCCCACGCCCGCGCAGGTGTGCGACTCCGGCACCCGGTGCGCGGAGTACACCAACCTGCTCAAGGAGGCCGGCCTCGCCCAGCTGCAGACCGTGTTCGTCGGCGCCGCGGTGTGCGCGGCCATCGCGGGTGTGCTCGCGCTGGTCACCTTCCGCACAGCCCGGACCCGCGACGTCTCGACCCTCGAGGCCCTGAGGCAGGCGGGATGACCGCGACGACCAGCTGCAGCGCCGGTTCGGTCCTCGCTGGTGAGCAGCTCGCCGGCAGCGCGCCCGAGGCACTCGCCTGGGTAGCCCTCGAGCAGAGCGGTCCGTGGGGGCCGAAGGCACTGACCGACAGCCACCTCGACAAGGACCTCGGCCGTGCCATCGAGGCCGACGCCGCCGCGCACCGGACCCGCCCGTCGCTGATCCGGCGCCCGGGCCGGCACGCCGACGCGCACACCACCGACGGCGACCCCCGGCGGCTGCTGGTCGCGCACACCCACCCCGACCACACCTGGCTCCTGGAGGGGACCCTGGACCGGCCCGACCGGATCCTGGACCTGGACTGGGCCGCTCTGGAACGCGGCGACGGCGAGGCGGTACGGCGCAGCCTGCCGCAGCTCGCGCTCGCCGACCGGAGCCACCTGCTCGTGTGCACCAACGGCACCCGGGACCTGTGCTGTGCCGTCGCGGGGCGTCCGGTCGCCGCCGGGGTGGCCACCCGGTTCCCGGACCGGGTCTGGGAGGTCACGCACACCTCCGGGCACCGGTTCGCGGCGACGAGCGTGCTGCTGCCCGCCGGGACGCTGCACGGACGGCTCGACGTGGACGACGCCACCGGCGTGCTGGAGGCCGCGGACCGCGGCGAGACCGTGCTCGAGGGCAGCCGCGGCAGGTCGACCTGGCCCGCCCCGGCGCAGGTGGCCGAGCTCGCCGTGCGCGAGGAGACGGGCGAGCTGTCCCTATCCGCGCTGCGGGTGGTCGCCCATGACGCCACCAGCGAGCACGACTGGGTCACCGAGGTGGAGCACGTGGACGGCCGCGGGTGGCGGGTCGAGACACAGGCCCGCGCGTCCGACGTACACCGGGCCGAGTCCTGCGCCAAGGCCCTCAAGCCGATGACCTACTTCACCACCTCCCTCTCCCCCGTTGAGACGCGCCTTTCTCCCCGTTGAGACGCGCAGTTCTCGCGGTCGAGACGCGCAGTTTTCGCGGTCGAGGCGTGGAGTTCTCGGGGAGACGCCGTCCGGGCCGCCGGCGGCATCCGATAAGTTGCCTAGCGTGACCAATCCTTTCGACGATCTCCTCGCGGCGAACCAGAAGTTCGCCGAGACCTTCACGCTCAGCGGCTTCGACGGGGTCGCCCATGCCGGCGTTGCCCTGGTGACCTGCATGGACTCGCGGATCGACCCGCTCGGGATGCTGGGCCTGCATCCGGGCGACGCGAAGATCTTCCGGAACCCGGGCGGCCGGGTCACCGAGCAGGCGCTCGAGGCGCTGGTGCTCGGCGTGCACCTGTTGAACGTGCGCCGGATCCTGGTGGTGCCGCACACCCGGTGCGCGATGGCCTCGGCGAGCCAGGACGAGCTGCGTAGACGCGTCGGCGAGTCCGCCGGGCAGGACGCGTCGTGGCAGACCTTCGGCGTGGTCGCCGACCAGGAGGCCGCGCTCGCCGACGACGTACGCAAGGTGCGCTCGCACCCGCTGATCCCCGAGACCGTCGAGGTCGGGGGGTTCATCTACGACGTCGACACCGGCCTGCTCGACCAGCGCGTCTGAGCCGACCTGTCAGACCTGGTGACCGCCCCGGCGTGCACACCGTCTGACAACTCGGGTCAGGCGTCGATCGCCTCGGCGTCGACCTCGTACGCGCCCTGCACGATGAACTCCTTGCGGGGCGCGACGTCGGAGCCCATCAGCAGCTCGAAGACCTGGGACGCGGCGTCCGCGTCGTCGACGGTGATCCGGCGCAGCGTGCGGTGGCGCGGGTCCATCGTGGTCTCGGCCAGCTGGTCTGCGTCCATCTCACCGAGACCCTTGTAGCGCTGCACCGGGTCCTTCCACCGGACACCCTTCTTGGAGAGCTCGGCGAGCTTCCGCTGCAGGTCGGTGTCGGAGTAGGTGTAGACGTACTTGTCCATCCCCTTCTTCGGGTTGGACAGCTCGATCCGGTGCAGCGGCGGCACCGCGGTGAAGACCCGGCCCTGCGTGATCAGGTCCGGCATGTACTTGAAGAACAACGTGGCCAGCAGGCACCGGATGTGCGCGCCGTCGGAGTCCGCGTCGGCCATGAAGATGATCCGGCCGTAGCGGGCGGACTCGATGTCGAACGTCCGCCCGGAGCCGGCGCCGACGACCTGGATGATCGAGGCGCACTCGGCGTTCTTGAGCATGTCCCCGACCGAGGCCTTCTGCACGTTCAGGATCTTGCCGCGGATCGGCAGCAGCGCCTGGAACTCGGAGTTGCGGGCCAGCTTGGCGGTGCCCAGCGCGGAGTCACCCTCGACGATGAACAGCTCGCTCTTCTCCACGTCGGAGGACCGGCAGTCGGCCAGCTTCGCCGGCAGCGCGCTCGACTCGAGCGCCGACTTCCGGCGCTGGGTCTCCTTGTGCTGGCGGGCGGCGATCCGGGTGCGCGAGGCCGAGACCACCTTCTCCAGGACCTGCTTGGCCTGCGCCTTCTCCGCGCGCTTGGTGGAGGTGAGGAACTTCTTCAGCTCCGCGGAGACCACCTTGCGGACGATGTTGCGGGCGGCCGGGGTGCCGAGCACCTCCTTGGTCTGCCCCTCGAACTGGGGCTCCGCCAGCCGGACGGTGACCACCGCGGTCATCCCCTCCAGCACGTCGTCCTTGATCACGTCGGTCTCGTTGGCCTTCAGCATCCGGCCGGCCTTGAGCACCTCGTTGAACGTGCGGGTGATCGCCTGCTCGAAGCCGGACACGTGCGTGCCGCCCTTGGGGGTCGCGATCACGTTCACGAACGACCGCATCTCGGTGTCGTAGCCGGTCCCCCATCGCAGCGCGACGTCGACCCCCAGGTCGCGCTCGACGTCCTGCGGGGTCATGTGCCCGTTGTCGTCGAGCAGAGGCACGGTCTCGGTGAATACCTCGTGACCCTGCAGCCGGAGGATGTCGCTGACCGGGGCGTCGGCGGCAAGGAAGTCGCAGAACTCGGTGATCCCGCCGTCGTGGCGGAAGCTCTCCTCACGGGGCTCCTCGCCCCGCAGATCCCGGATCACCAGCTCCAGCCCCGGAACGATGAACGAGGTCTGACGGGCGCGGGTCACCAGCTCGTCGTACGTGAAGCTGGCGTCCTTGGTGAAGATCTGCCGGTCCGGCCAGAACCGCACCCGCGTCCCGGTCACGCCCTTCTTGACCCGGCCACCCTTGTGCAGGCCGGACTGCGGCGTGAACTTCGCGGCCGGCCCGTCGCCGGCGAAGACTCCGGGTACGCCGCGCTGGAAGGACATGCCCTGGGTCGCCGGGGACCTGTCCACCTCCACGTCGAGTCGCGCCGACAACGCGTTCACCACGGACGAGCCGACGCCGTGCAGGCCGCCGGTGGCCACGTAGGAGCCGCCGCCGAACTTGCCACCGGCGTGCAGCTTGGTGAACACGACCTCGACGCCGGCCAGCCCGGTCTTGGGTTCCTTGTCGACCGGGATGCCGCGGCCGTTGTCGTGGACCTCCGCCGAGCCGTCCTCGTGCAGGGTCACGTCGATCCGGGTGCAGAACCCACCCAGCGCCTCGTCCACCGCGTTGTCGATGATCTCCCACACGCAGTGCATGAGGCCGCGGGTGTCGGTGGAGCCGATGTACATGCCCGGCCGCTTGCGCACCGCCTCGAGCCCCTCCAGGACGAGGAGGTGACGAGCGTTGTAGGCGTTGTCGATCTTGGGACCTCCGGCGGTGCGGGCTGGCACGTGACTCCTCGAGGCGAGCGGTCTGGGGCTGCGGGGCCAAATCTACCTGCGACACGCCCACCGCCCGGAAACGCCACGCCTACCACGGATTCGGACCTGGAGGGGTCACGATGTTCGGCAAGTCACGATGCGACAACGGAGGTTTCAAGTTCGGCCGTTTGGCAACTTAAACCTTCCGAGCCGCGTCAGACTTGGTAGCGAACGACATGTGGGGAGGGTCACCCGGTCTCACCGGGGGAGCCCCTCATCGTCGGGAAGCATCAGGCGTGATTGGATGTTGTGTCAGGTGAGACGGAGAGGGAAGGGCCCAGGAAACCCCAAGGATCGCCTTGGAACATTGGACCCACTCGCTACGTTGAGCAAGACACCAAGGAAGGAAGAAGGCCTCAAGTGACCACTGCAGTTGCCCCCAGCACACCGCTGACTGCTGTAGACCGTTGCGACCGGTGCGGTGCCCAGGCCTACCTGCGCGTGGAGCTCTCCGGAGGCGGCGAGCTGCTGTTCTGCGCACACCACGCCCGTGAGCACGGCGACAAGCTTCGTGAGATCGCAGTGAGCGTCCACGACGAGACCGGCAAGCTGTCTGAAACCCCGGCAGTAGCACCCGACACCGATTTCTGAGCATCCCGACTACCCCACAGACCAGACGAGAGAAAGCCCCGGGCGGTGTGCCCGGGGCTTTCGTCGTCCGCACCCCCTGATGTGACAGGGTGACCTGCGTGAACGTCACCGAGCTGGTCGTCGGGCTGGTCATCCTCGTCGGCCTGGTCGGCATCGTCGTCCCCGTCCTGCCCGGGACGATCCTCATCCTCGGAGCAATCCTGGTCTGGTCCACGGAGGACGGCTCCGGCACGGCGTGGACGGTGTTCGCGATCGCCACGGTGCTGCTCGTCATCGGCGCGATCGTGAAGTACACGGTCCCCGGCCGCCGCCTCAAGGCCGGCGGCGTGCCCAACCGCTCGATCATCCTCGGCGGGGTGCTCGGGATCATCGGCTTCTTCGTGATCCCGGTCATCGGCCTGTTCCTCGGCTTCGTGCTCGGGGTCTACCTCTCCGAGCACCAGCGGGTGGGCGGCGCGCTCGCCTGGCCGTCGACCCGCGACGCGCTCAAGGCGGTCGGCGTCTCCATCCTGATCGAGCTGGCCTCGGCCCTGCTCGCGTCCGCCACCTGGCTCACCGGCGCGATCCTCACCTGAGCCGATGGCGGTCGTCCTCGCGCTCTGCTCGGCGTTCGCCTACGGGCTCTCGGACTTCGTCGGCGGCTTTCTCTCCCGCCGTACGTCGGCCTGGTCGGTCGCCGTGGTCGCGCAGATGTCGGCCTCGACCTGCACGGCCCTGATCGCTGTCTTCGTCGACGGCTCCCCCACCGGCCGCGACTTCGCGTGGGCCGCGCTGGCCGGGATCGCCAGCGGCATGGGCGCCGGGTTCCTCTACCGGGGCTTCGCCGCCGGCCGGATGAGCGTGGTGGCACCGGTGTCCGCCGTGGGCGCGGCGCTGGTGCCGGTGCTGGCCGGCAACCTCGGCGGCGAACGGCCCTCCGGGATCGTGTGGTTGGGGATCGTGGTGGCCCTGCCCGGGATCTGGCTGGTCTCGCGGACCCCCGACCCGCCGGCCGGGACCCCCCGAGGGCCCGAGTCGGTCGTTCGCGCATCCACGGCGGAGGGCCTGGTCGACGGGATCCTGGCCGGACTGGGGTTCGGCATCCTGTTCGCCGCGCTCGGGCAGGTGCCCGCCGAGGCCGGCCTGTGGCCACTGGCGGCCGCGCAGGCGATGTCGATCCCGGCGGTGATCGTGCTGGCCACCGGGCTGCGCGCCGCGTGGGTGCCCCGCGGGCCGGTGGTGTGGTGGGCGCTGCTGGCCGGACCGCTCGGGGCGACCGCGACCGGCGCCTTCCTGCTGGCCTCGCAGAGCGGCTTCCTGACCGTGGCCGGAGTCCTGGCCTCGCTCTATCCGGCCACGACGGTGCTGCTGGCCGCGCTGGTGCTGCACGAGAAGATACACAGAGCCCAAGGCGTGGGCCTCGGGCTCTGTGCTCTCGCGATCGTGCTGGTCGCCGGCGGCTGACCGGGTGCTGCCTCAGCCGCGGGCCACCCAGCGGGTCAGCTCACGGCGGTCCCCCAGCCAGTCGTGCACGAAGCCGGCGTCGGTCTCGCCGCTGGTGCGCACCGCGACCCGGACCTCGTCCGGGTTGCCGATGCAGTCGCGGTCCAGCTTGATGTGGGCGAGGTCGTCGGCGTAGTTCAGCTTCATGATGTATCCGCACTCCAGCGGCTCCGCGCGACGGCTGGCCGGCTTCCAGCCCTCCGCCTCGACCAGCGCGTAGTCGGAGCCCTCGAAGGTGCCGCCGAGGAAGATGAACTCCGGGCCGGCCTGGCCACGGTCGGTGTCCAGGAACACCTTGATGCCGCTGCCGCTCCGGAAGGAGCGGACCAGGTCGTCGTGACGGACCTTGACCCGGACGGCGGCCTCGTTGACCACCCGGACGCTGCGTACGTCGGCGCCGTGCTCGATGTCGCCGCGGGCGTCCTGGAAGGCCACGGTCTCGGCGCCGGCCGGGACGGCCAACGCGAGCGAGCCGAGAGCGACCGCGGACACCGCAGCGAGCTTGGCGGCCACGGAGGAGGGGGTGAAGACGTTCATGTTCGTTCCTTCGTCAGTAAGACGCCAGGGGCGTCGTGCGCCTCACTGTGATGCGCTGTACCCAAGACGCGGCTGCCCCGCGACTGGTTGCATCCGGTGGCCGAGAAGTTTCCACGTGTTCAACGGCCCAGCTCCTCAACGCGGCAGCAGGGTGTCGACCGAGCCGCCCGCGGGCAGCCGGAACGCCCGGGCAACCTGGTCGAGCAGCTCCGTGTCGCCCTGAGCGGCTGCCTCCCGCATCAGCATCGTCGGCGGATGAGCCACCGCCCCGGCAACCGCCGACGCCATCCGGACCAGGTGCTCGTCCGACGCCGGCTGACCCGCCGCGGTCCGCCTCAGCTGGGCAAGGCAAAGCTCCTCGATCCGCTCTCGCAACGCGCTGATCAGGGGTCCGGCCTCGCGGGACCGCAGTCCGGCCAGGTATCGCTCGGCTGCGGACTGAGCGGCGGCCTCGACCGCGGCGAGGTGCCTGCCGTCCAGGGCGCTGGTTCGCTCGCGACGGTCGGCAAGGTCGTCGAGGTCCAGCAGGGTCACCCCGGGAACACAGGCGACGTCCGGGTCGACGTTGCGGGGCACCGAGAGGTCCACGATCACCAGCCCACGATCGGCCCGCTGGCTCATCGCGGTCGCGACCAGATCGGCGTTCAGGAGCCGGCGGCCGGCGGAGGTGGCCACGAACACCACGTCGGCCGACTCCAGCCGCGCGGGCAGCTCCTCCAGGCCGTAGACCGTCGGGCCACCCGACGGACCGGTGACAGAGGTCCGGCTCAGCAGGGCTGAGCGACACCCGTCCACCGGGAGGAACTCCATGACCTGCCGCCCCATCGTCCCGGCGCCGACCACGATCGCGTCCACCTGACGCCCCCAGGGCACGCCGGCGACCCCGCGCGCCACTGCCAGCCGGGCGAGCAGGCCACGTCGGTCGCTCGAGTCGTGCTGGTGCGGGACGGACTGAGCACCTGACAGCGCCGCGGCGACCAGGCCCCGCAGCCGGTGCGGCTCGCAGGACGTCGCCGTGGCCGCTCGCGCCGCGGACCGGAGCTGTGCCTGGATCTCGACCTCGCCCACGACGCGGCTGTCGAGCCCGGCGGCAACCCGGCACAGGTGGAAGACCACGTCGTCGCCGGCCCGGACGCTGGCGATCCTCTCCAGGTCCGCCGCCGAACACGGCCCGAGGAGCAGGCGGAGGAGGTGCTCGGCGACCTGGCGGGTGCACGGCTCGGAGACGTCAGCCGTGTCCTCCAGCACCACGTAGAGCTCCGTGCGGCTGCAGGTGGAGAGCACCAGTGCCTCCGCGCAGCCCAGGCGCAGCGCATCGTGCTGGAGCGCTTCTCGTGCCCCGGCCTTCACGGCGGCCCGCTCGAGCCGCGCGAGATCGGCGAGTCGGTGGGATATCCCGACCATGAGGAATGTGCTCACGGCATGCCCCTCGCGTCGTCCTGTCCGGTCCGTCCGTCCGAGGACCAGTCAGTCGAGCATGCCCGCCGGGTGTGAAATCAACGCAAAAGCGCAGGTCCGGGGGCGTTTGCCGGCAGGCCGCAGGGGTCAGTCCAGGTAGTCGCGCAGCACCTGGGAACGCGACGGGTGCCGCAGCTTCGACATCGTCTTCGACTCGATCTGCCGGATCCGCTCACGGGTCACGCCGTAGACCTTGCCGATCTCGTCGAGGGTCTTCGGCTGGCCGTCGGTGAGTCCGAACCGCATCGAGACCACGCCCGCCTCCCGCTCGGACAGCGTGTCGAGTACGGCGTGCAGCTGTTCCTGCAGCAGCGTGAACGAAACCGCGTCCGCGGGGACGATGGCCTCGGAGTCCTCGATCAGGTCGCCGAACTCGGAGTCGCCGTCCTCACCGAGCGGGGTGTGCAGGGAGATCGGCTCGCGGCCGTACTTCTGCACCTCGATGACCTTCTCCGGGGTCATGTCGAGCTCCTTGGCGAGCTCCTCCGGGGTGGGTTCGCGGCCGAGGTCCTGCAGCATCTGCCGTTGGACGCGGGCGAGCTTGTTGATCACCTCGACCATGTGCACCGGGATCCGAATCGTCCGGGCCTGGTCGGCCATCGCGCGGGTGATCGCCTGCCGGATCCACCAGGTGGCGTAGGTGGAGAACTTGTAGCCCTTGG
>JAICRS010000277.1 GCA_025966335.1 Nocardioidaceae bacterium | reverse complement strand
TAGGCGAAGGTCCTGCGCTTGACGTGCTTCTCCCAGCCCAGGCTCACCGTGCCCAGCCCCGGGATCTCGATCGCACCGGCGTTGTCACGCAGCGCGTCCAGGACACCCTGGACACCCTCGTTGACGCCGCCCAGCAGATCCTCGAGGGGACCGCGCAGCTCTTCGGGAGCCTCGGCGGGAACCACGCCAGTGAGCTTGATCGGGTCGCTGTCGAGCGTCGTGGCGGTCCGGAAGCCCGCGCCCTTCTTGTGCCAGGCACGCGCCGTGGTCCGCAGCCCGGTGATCACCAGGCGCGGGCCGTCGGACGCCGGGCCGAGCGTGACCTCGCCGATCGTGTTCACGCCGAGGACACCGCTGATCCCCTTGCGGGGCTGGCGATAGGTCCGGTTGCGGCTGTCGATCGCGGCGACCTGGACCATGTCCTCGATGTTGACCTTCGCGAGGTCGTCGGCGTCGATGTCGCGGTCGATGCCGGCGAGCCGGGTGCAGCCGATGTAGGAGTACGCCGTCCGGCCGGAGCTGAGCCCGAGAGTCGGGCCCTTCACCCGCGTTCCGAAGGCAGTGGACTGGAAGCCGAAGTCGGTCTCACTCAGCTTCGCCTGTGCCGGCGGGGCGGTCAGGACCATCGCGCCGGCGAGCGTGACCCCGATGCTGGTGATCACTGCTGCCGTGCGGGCAAGCAGGGTCGGACGTGTTTTCAAGTGACTCCCCGTTCACTCGGTGCTGGATGTCGAGCGCACTGCCGCCAACCCGAGAACGGGGCCTGGTCGCTCGGTAAAGACAACGACAAGAATGTAAAAACGTGACGGGCAAGTAAAGTAAAGAAACTGTGCGCCTCGTCACTGGGGCAAAACGGAAAGCGCCCCCGGTAGGATTCGAACCTACGCACCCGCCTCCGGAGGGCGGTGCTCTATCCCCTGAGCTACGGGGGCTCACAGGCTGCGCGCTAGAGCGTACACCTGACCGCGCGGCATCACCGATTGGGGGCAGCGAGATGAGCGGGTCCACGGGGGAGCTTCCACTGCGTGCGCTCGTGGTCGACGACTCTGCGGTCATCCGCGACCTGATCTCGGTCAACCTGCAGCTCGAGGGCTTCGAGGTCACCACCGCGGGGGACGGGATCGAGGCCCTCGACATCGTGGCCATGGTCCGCCCCCACGTGATCACGCTCGACGTGAAGATGCCCCGACTGGACGGCTTCGAGACGGTCACCCGGCTCAGGGACGACCCGGCGACCGCGCACATCCCAATCGTCGTGGTCACCGGCCGGGCCCAAGCCGTCGACCTGAGCCGGGGCGAGCAGCTCGGCGTGGAGGCCTACCTCACCAAGCCGTTCGAGCCCGCCGAGCTGGTCGAGGTGGTCACCCGGCTGGCCCGGTCCGGGCGCCCGGCGCACACCGACTGAGCCCGCGACCATCCGCGGAGCGGTATCGGGATGAGTGGTCGCATCCTGCGCCGATAGGCTTGACCGGTGACTCCCGAACAGCTCTCCGACACGATCGTCGACGCCCTGACCGCACTGACCGACGAGGGCGCCGTGACGCTGCCCGACGGCGTGCCGACGCAGGTGGTCGTGGAGCGACCCAAGGTCAGGGAGCACGGGGACTACGCCACCAACGTCGCCCTCCAGCTCGCGAAGAAGGCCGGGATGCCGCCGCGCGACTTCGCGGGCCTGCTCGCGGAACGGCTGAACACCGCCGAGGGGATCGCCTCCGCGGAGATCGCCGGCCCCGGGTTCCTCAACATCCGGGTCGACGCCGGGGCACAGGGTGCTCTGGCCGCGCAGATCGTCGCGGCCGGGGCGTCGTACGGCTCCTCCGACGCGTTCGAGGGCGAGAAGATCAACCTCGAGTTCGTCTCGGCCAACCCCACCGGACCGATCCACATCGGCGGGGTGCGGTGGGCCGCGGTCGGTGACGCCCTCGGCAGGATCTTCACCTTCACCGGCGCCGAGGTCACGCGGGAGTACTACTTCAACGACCACGGCGCGCAGATCGACCGGTTCGCGCGGTCGCTGCTCGCGGTCGCCAAGGGCGAGCCGGCGCCCGATGACGGCTATGGCGGCCAGTACATCGCCGACATCGCCCAGCACGTGCTCGCCGAGAAGCCGAACGTTCTGGAGCTGCCCGACGACGACGCGCAGGAGGTGTTCCGGTCGGTCGGCGTGAACCTGATGTTCGACGAGATCAAGAAGAGCCTGCACGACTTCCGGGTCGACTTCGACGTCTACTTCCACGAGAACAACCTGCACGAGTCCGGTGCCGTCTCCCGCGCGGTCGAGCGGCTCACCGAGATGGGCAACACCTACGAACAGGACGGCGCCCTGTGGCTGCGCACCGAGAAGTACGGCGACGACAAGGACCGGGTGATCATCAAGTCCGACGGCAAGGGCGCCTACATCTCCGGTGACCTGGCCTACTACCTCGACAAGCGCGAGCGGGGGTTCGACCGGTGCCTGATCATGCTCGGTGCCGACCACCACGGGTACGTCGGACGTCTGCATGCCATGTGTGCGGCGTTCGGTGACACGCCGGGGGTCAACCTCGAGGTGCTCATCGGCCAGATGGTGAACCTGCTCCGCGAGGGGCAGCCGCTGCGGATGTCGAAGCGGGCCGGCACGGGGATCACGATGGAGGACCTGGTCGACGCGATCGGCGTCGACGCCTCCCGCTACGCACTCGCGCGCTACACAAGCGACACCACCATCGACATCGACCTGGACCTGTGGGCCAAGCAGTCGAGCGACAACCCGGTGTTCTACGTGCAGTACGCCCACGCGCGGCTGGCCTCGATCCTGCGCAACGCGAAGGACCTCGGGGTAGCGGCCGACTTCGACCCGTCGCTGCTGTCGCACGAGAAGGAGGGCGACCTGCTCCGGGCGCTCGCGGACTTCCCGCGGGTCGTCGCGTCGGCCGCGCAGCTGCGCGAACCGCACCGCGTGGCGCGTTATCTCGAGGACACCGCGTCGTCGTTCCACAAGTTCTACGACGCGTGCCGCGTGCTGCCCCAAGGAGACGAGGAGCCGGCGCCGATCCATGCCGCGCGGCTGCTGCTGGTGGAGGCCACCAAGACGGTCTTCGGGACCGGCCTGACCCTGCTCGGCGTCTCGGCGCCGGAGCGGATGTGATCGCGGGTGCGTGCACATGAGGCAGGGGCACTGCATGCCGACATCAACCAGCGCGGACCGTCCTGGCTGAGCACCCCGCGCGACGTCAACGCGCTGGTGCCGCTGCTGTGGTCCACGACCGCCCGCAAGAACGATGACGGAGCCCTCGAGGTCGGCGGCGTCGACCTGCGCGGGCTGGTCGCCGAGCACGGCAGCCCGGCCTACGTCCTCGACGAGCACGACTTCCGGGCCCGTGCCCGTGGCTTCCGTGAGGCCTTCGCCGACTACGACGTCTTCTACGCGGGCAAGGCGTTCCTGTGCACGACGGTCGCGCGATGGGTCGCCGAGGAAGGCCTGAGCCTCGACGTCTGCTCCGCAGGTGAACTGACCGTCGCGCTGCGGGCCGGCTTCGACCCGGCCCGGATCGGCTACCACGGCAACACCAAGACCG
>JAICRS010000268.1 GCA_025966335.1 Nocardioidaceae bacterium | reverse complement strand
GATCGGGCATCGTGCATTCCCCTATCCTGCCCGACGCAGCGCCTCCACGACGGTGCGGCGGAGGTCCCGGTGGCTCAGCCCCAGCCCGGCGAAGGCCGACTCCACGACCGGGTCGCCGGCACGGGCCAGCCCGAGCAGGATGTGCTCGGTGCCGATGTAGTTGTGCTTCAACGCGAGCGCCTCGCGCAGGGACAGCTCGAGGACCTTCCTGGTGGGCTTGGAGAACCGGGGGGACCGGCGACGCGGCGACCCGGCACCGAGGGCGCTGCCGAGGTTGTCCTCCACCCGGCGGATCACCTCGGCGAGGTCGATGCCGATCGCCTCCAGCGCCTCGGCATCGTCCTCGTCCAACCGGTCGGTTGGACCGGCCACCGTGGCCAGGCGGTCGCGGAGGGCGTCGGACGGCGCACCGAGATCGCGCATCACCCGCACCGCGAGGCAGTCGTCGTCCTCGAGCAGCGCGAGCAGCAGGTGCTCGGGCCGGACCGTCTCCGCGTCGGCCTCGACGGCGAGTCGCTGCGCGGCCTTGACCGCGGTCCTCGCCCGCTTGGTGAACCGTTCGAACATCAGTGCCGTCCCTCCTGGAACCGGGGGCCGAGCCGCTTGCCGTGCTTCTTGTGCACCGCCTGCCGGCTCACGCCCAGTACGTCGGCGATCTCCTGCCACGACCAGCCCTGACGGCGGGCGCTCGCGACCTGTGACTCCTCGAGCTTCTCCAGCAGCCTCCGCAGGGCGGCCACTGCACGAAGGCCGGTGTGCGGGTCGGCGGCCGCTGCGGCGGTGGCGAGCTTCGTTGCCTCGGACATGCTGTCAATCTACGTTGACGCCCGTCCGCTGTCAACCGTTGTTGACAGCGCGGGTCTCCAGCACCCGGAAGCCCTTGGCGCTGGCGAGCCGGTCGGTCGGGTAGCCCTGCTCCCCCAGCCACCGCTGGAGCGAGTCCGCGCCGAGGTTCTTGCCGACCACCATCACCGCCCGGCCACCCGGCGCAAGTCGGGGCAACCAGGTGAGCAGCAGCGCGTGCAGGGCCGGCTTGCCGATCCGGATCGGTGGGTTGGACCAGATCTCGTCGAACCGGACATCCGTCGGCACCTCGTCCGGGGTGAGCGCGGTGACCCGGTCCGCCACGCCCAGCGCCGCGGCGTTCTCGTTGGCGAGCAGCACTGCGCGCTCATTGACGTCGACCGCCCAGACCCTGGCCGTCGGCACCGCTTTGGCCAGGGCCAGCCCGATCATCCCGTAGCCGCAGCCGAGGTCGAGGAACGTCCCGGCCGCCGGTGGCTGCGTCTCGCGGAACAGGATCGCGGTGCCGATGTCGAGGCGGCCCTGCGCGAACACGCCGGACCCCGAGCTGAGCGACAGCTCGTGGCCCCACACGGTGGCCCGGACCGGCTGCCGTCTGAACGGCACCGCCGGGTCTGCGGAGAAGTAGTGGTCATCCATGCCGCGCTCCGGGCAACGAGCGGACGGTCCGAGCGGCCCGGGCCTGCGCGGCCAGCTCGGCCTCGGCGGGGTAGGCGACCTCCTCCAGGGTGAGCCCGTGCGGGTGTACGACGGTCACGCCGCCATCGCGCACGCCACGGCGGAGCACCTCACCGGCCCACGACGGCTCCCGACGCCCCTCTCCGATGGCGATCATGCAGCCGACCAGCGACCGGACCATGTTGTGGCAGAACGCATCCGCGCGCACGGTGGCCACCGCGAGGCCGCTGGCGTCACGGGACCAGGACAGGTCGAGCAACGTGCGGATCGTGGTGGCGCCCTCCCGTTTCTTGCAGAACGCCGCGAAGTCGTGCTCCCCCCGGAGCTCGGTGGCCGCGGCGTTCATCGCGTCGAGGTCCAGCGGGCGCGGCCAGGCCAGCACCGCGGTGCGCACCAGCGGGTCCACCAGCGACGGGGCGTCGGCGACCCGGTAGGCGTACCGCCGCCAGGTCGCGGAGAACCGGGCGTCGAAACCGTCCGGTGCCGGTGCCACCCGGTGCACCCGGACGTCGGCGGGCAGGATCCCGTTGAGCCTTCTCAGCAGAGCCTCCACCGGGCCCGCCGTACTCCTGCCTGCGGCGGCTTCGAGCACCTCGTCCTCGACGTCGAGGTGCACGACCTGGCCGCGGGCGTGGACCCCGGTGTCGGTGCGTCCCGCGCAGGTGACGGCGACCGACTCGAGCCGCAGCAGCTGGGCGAGCGCCGCCTCGAGGGTGCCCTGGACGGTGCGCAACGACGGCTGGGTCGCCCAGCCGTGGAAGTCTGTCCCGTCGTAGGCGAGGTCGAGTCGGAGCCGCACGCGCGCCATCCTCGCAGACCGCCCGGATGGGCCCTCAGCGGCGCGAGGCGAGCCGGTGGGACTCCGCGAGCAGCTCGCGCAGCTCGTCGTCGGCGACCCGGTCCAGGCGCACCAGGACCAGGCTCGGCGAGCGGTCGTGGTGCGGTGTCCAGAAGAACGTCTCGGGGTCGGAGCCGGCGAGCACGTCGCGTTCGGTGGTCTTCACGGTGAGCACGCCCTCCTCCCACATCCGCGCCATCAGCGTGCTCGCGAACCAGGCCGGCTGTCCCCAGCTCAGTCGCTCCGTCACCCTTGGCAGGGACAGGCAGACCCGCCGTACGTCCTCCTCTGTGGCCATGGGCACCACCTTGCCGCGCGGGAGGGTGCACGTCCATCGACCGGACCTGCGACGCTGGGCTGCGTGAACGACATCGCCCGCTCGCTGGTCCTGTTCGTCGTCGCCGCGCTCGCCGAGATCGGTGGTGCCTGGCTGGTGTGGCAGGGCGTGCGCGAGCACCGAGGGTGGATCTGGGTGGGTGCCGGCGTGCTCGCGCTCGGCGCGTACGGCTTCGTCGCCACCCTCCAGCCGGACGCACACTTCGGCCGGATCCTCGCCGCCTACGGAGGCGTGTTCGTCGCCGGGTCGCTTGCCTGGGGGATGGTGATGGACGGGTTCCGCCCCGACCGCTACGACGTCGCCGGCTCCCTGGTGTGCCTGGTCGGCGTCGCGGTCATCATGTACGCACCCCGGCCGGCCTGACCGGTGACGGCGGGTTTCGGGTCCGTCGGGCGATACTGGCTGGGTGACGGTGAACGGTCAGCCGGACGGCCGGCGGGTGATCCACGATGAGCTGGAGCGGGTGCGCGCCGACCTCCACCGCCTGGCCGCGGGGGCGTCGGCGGGAGACCTCCGCCGGCCCACCGACGGCACCCGGTGGACGAACCAGCAGATGCTGTTCCACATGGTGTTCGGCTACATGGTCGTGCGCCGGCTCCTGCCGCTCGTGCGCCTCTTCGGGCGGCTCCCGGACAGGTTCAGCCGCACGTTCGCCGCGTTGCTGAACTCGGGCACCCGTCCCTTCCATGTCATCAACTACCTCGGCTCCTGCGGTGGCGCGCTGGTGTTCCGCGGGCCACGCCTGACCCGGCAGCTCGACCGCACGCTCGATGCGCTGCACCGGCGCCTCGACGTCGAGTCCGTGGACGCCCTGGACCGGAGAATGCACTTCCCGGTCGGTTGGGACCCGTTCTTCAGCGACACGATGACGTTGGCCGAGGTGTACCGCTACGGCACCCAGCACTACGACCTCCACCGTGAGCAGCTGACGCTCGAGGCGCGCCAGAGGGGGTAGAGCAAGAAGCGCGCCCCCGGTCGAACCAGGGACGCGCTTCCGTTCAGCCAGGCAAGTGACTGGGTCACTTGTTGTCCTTCGTGGCCTCCTCGGCCTCGGCGGACTCCTCCGCAGCGGCCTCGGCCGCACCGGCCTGCTCCTCGGAGACCGCGGTCTCCTCGGTGGCCTCAGCCTCGGTGGCGGGAGCCTCCTC
>JAICRS010000171.1 GCA_025966335.1 Nocardioidaceae bacterium | reverse complement strand
AGCAGGGTGATCTCGAGGACACCCTCGGCGACCAGCGCGCGCACCTCGGCCAGGATGTCGCCGGGACGGCGGTCCTTCTCCTTGCCACGCAGGCTCGGGACGATGCAGAACGTGCACGTGTTGTTGCAGCCCACCGAGATGGACACCCACGCGGCGTACGCCGACTCCCTCTTGGTGGGCAACGTCGAGGGGAACACCTCGAGCGACTCGAGGATCTCGACCTGCGCCTCCTCCTGCACCCGCGCGCGCTCGAGCAGCACCGGCAGCGACCCGATGTTGTGGGTGCCGAAGACCACGTCGACCCAGGGCGCCTTCCGGGTGATCTCGCCGCGGTCCTTCTGCGCGAGGCAGCCGCCGACCGCGATCTGCATGCCCGGGTGCTTGGCCTTGACCGACGCGAGGTGGCCGAGGTTCCCGTAGAGCTTGTTGTCGGCGTTCTCACGCACCGCACAGGTGTTGAAGACCACGACGTCGGCCTGCGCCTCCTCGTCCGCCGCGATATAGCCGGCGCCCTCGAGCAGGCCGGTGAGCCGCTCCGAGTCGTGCACGTTCATCTGGCACCCGTAGGTGCGGACCTGGTACGTGCGCGGGGCGGTGTGTTGCGTCGTCGTCATAGCCCCACCAGGGTACGGCGGACGTGGCGACCGTCGATAATCGGCGGACGGCGACTACTCCGGGTTCCTCTCCGCTGCCTTGCGCATCCTGGCGCTCTTGCTGGCGACCGCCTTGGCCGTCGAGTCCTCGACGATGCCCTCGGTGCCGGGCTGGTTCAGGTCGCTCTCGGCGGTGTCGGGGTTGGTGCCGGGCGCTGCGCCGGATGTCCCGACCGGCGTGGACACGCCGTCGCCCTCGCCTCGGGCCAGCTGCTCCGCGGTCCGCGGCGTGGCCTTCTTCGCCGGCGCCTTCTTCGCGGTCTTCTTGGTCGGCAGCTTGTCCCCCGGAGCGGTCTTCCTCGCGGGGCCCCGGCTCGCCGTCCTGGTCGACTTCTTCGCGGGCGTCGCCGCCGTCTTCGTCGGGTCCTCCGCAACCGCCGCTTCAACCACCTCGGCGACGTCCTTGGGGCTCGGGACCGACGACGTCCTTGCTGCGGTCTTCTTGCCCGTCGCCTTCTTCACCGGGCTCTTCTCGGCGGTCGCCTTCTTCGCGACCCGCTCGGCCGGTCTGCGGACCGGGTCACCGTGCTGCTTGGTGGACTCGTCGGCGCGCTCCGCGAGCGGCCCGGTCGTGTGCGCCGGCTCGTTCACGTCGGTCACCGGCCGCAGCGGAGTGGCCGTTCCGGCCTCGGCGGTTTCCGACGACTCCGACTTCCGGCCGGCCGCCTTGCCGACGACCCCACCGGCGGTCCCGGTTGCCTTGGACACCGCGGAGCGGCTGACCTGCTCGACCACCATCTTGCCGAAAGCAGCGGTCCCCTTGGCCTGCTCGACGACTTTGCCGGCGGTCTCCAGCGGGTTCTTCAGCGTGTTGATCGCGGTGTCTGCGAGCCTGCCGATCGGGTTCTTGGGAGCCACGTTCATGCCTTTCCTCGGAGACGTTCCTCGTGCCCGTCTTAACCGTATTGAAACGCCGCGCGCGGTGGTTCGTATAGGCACCGGGGTGTGAACTCGCTAACGTGACGCCATGACTGCCGCCGCGCGAGAATCATCGACCGCGAGCTCGACCGGTCCACTGGTCGTCCTCGACCACGTGAACAAGTGGTTCGGCGACCTGCACGTCCTCCAGGACATCAATATGGCCATCAACCGTGGCGAAGTGGTCGTCGTCATCGGCCCGTCCGGTTCCGGCAAGTCCACGCTGTGCCGGGCGATCAACCGTCTGGAGACGATCAACGACGGCAGCATCATGCTCGACGGGCAGCCGCTGCCGCAGGAGGGCAAGCAGCTGGCCAACCTCCGGGCGGAGGTGGGCATGGTGTTCCAGTCGTTCAACCTGTTCGCCCACAAGACGATCCTCGAGAACGTCACGCTCGGACCGATCAAGGTCCGCAAGCTGAGCAAGAAGGACGCCGACGAGCTCGCCCAGCGGCTGCTCGACCGGGTCGGCGTCGCCCACCAGGCCAACAAGTACCCCGCACAGCTCTCCGGTGGTCAGCAGCAGCGGGTGGCGATCGCCCGGGCACTGGCGATGGAGCCGAAGGTGATGCTCTTCGACGAGCCGACCTCGGCCCTGGACCCGGAGATGATCAAAGAGGTCCTCGACGTCATGGTCGACCTGGCCAAGGGCGGCATGACGATGATCGTGGTCACCCACGAGATGGGGTTCGCGCGCACCGCGGCCGACCGGGTCGTGTTCATGTCCGACGGGCAGATCGTCGAGGAGAACACCCCGGACGAGTTCTTCACCAACCCACGATCGGACCGTGCCAAGGACTTCCTCGGCAAGATCCTCAAGCACTGACCGATCCCCAGACTGGGCCGGCCGCTGGCTGCCGGTCAGAAAAGAAGGAGACAACATGCGGTTCACGAAAACCAAGGCAGTCATTGCCGCCGTCGGTCTCTCGCTCTCTCTCGCCGCGTGTGGCGGGGACGGTGGCGAGACCGACGTCGAGGTCGCGGACAACCCGGAGTTCGAGGCCGGCTCCACGATGGCTGAGCTGTCGGAGTCCGGCGAGATCGTCATCGGCGTCAAGTACGACCAGCCCGGCATCGGCTTCCTCGAGCCGGGTGCGGATGCCCCCAAGGGCTTCGACATCGAGATGGGCCGGATCCTGGCCGCCGGACTCGGCATCGAGGACGACGGCATCGAGTGGAAGGAGACCGTCTCCGACAACCGCGAGCCCTACCTCCAGAACGGCACCGTCGACATCGTGATCGCCTCGTACTCGATCACCGACGAGCGGCGTCAGGTCGTCGGTCAGGCGGGTCCGTACTACGTGACCGGCCAGCAGCTGCTCGTCCGCGAGGAGGACAAGGAGAAGATCACCACGCCCGAGGACACCGAGGGCCTGAAGGTCTGCTCGGTGACCGGCTCCACCTCGCTGCAGCGGATGGTCGATGAGTACGGCGCGGACCCGGTCCCGTTCTCGACGTACTCCGAATGTGTCGACCAGCTGCTCAACGGCACCGTTGACGCGGTGACCACGGACGGCGCGATCCTGCTCGGCTACGCCGCGGAGAACCCCGACGAGCTCGAGGTCGTCGGCGAGCCGTTCAGCGAGGAGCGCTACGGCGTCGGCTTCGAGAAGGGTGACACGGCGATGTGCGAGTACATCACCGAGACGCTCCAGACGGCGATGGACGACGGCACCTGGGCCGAAGCGTTCGAGGCCACGCTCGGTGAGTCGGGAGTGGAGACCCCCGAGCCGCCGACGATGGACTCCTGCGCCTGATCGAACGGTTCGTCAGTGACCGGGTGGGCCATGATCGGCCCACCCGGTCCCGCCCTAGATGAGGCAACGACTACATGGACACCTTGATCCAAGAGTTCCCTCAGATCCGCAACGGCTTCTACACCACGGTGTGGCTGTTGCTCTTCTCCGGACTCATCTCGACGGTCATCGGCACGGTGCTCGCCAGTTTCCGGGTCTCACCGGTCGCCTCGCTGCGCGCGCTCGGCACCGGATATGTGAACACCTTTCGGAACACCCCGCTGGTGCTGGTCCTCGCGCTCGCGATCAGCGTGATCCCCACCCTGGGGTTCAACAACCTCGGCTTCAGCATCGGCATCCGTGACTTCACCACCTTCTTCACCGTGGCGATGCTCGGCCTCTCCTTCTACACCGCCGCGTTCGTGTGCGAGGCGATCCGATCGGGCGTGAACTCGGTGTCAGCCGGGCAGGCCGAGGCCGCCAGGTCGGTCGGGATGGGCTTCGGCCAGTCGCTGCGGCTGGTGGTGCTGCCGCAGGCCTTCCGAGCGGTGATTCCGCCCCTGACCAGCATCTACATAGCGCTGGCCAAGAACACCAGTGTCGTGGCGATCTTCGGTGTCCCGGAAGCGGCCTACGTGATGCGCAAGCTCAGCAACCAGTTCACCTCTGACCTGTGGGCGATCTTCATCGGCATCGCCCTCGGTTACGTCGTCATCGTGATGGTGATCTCGGCGATCGGCACGCTCCTCGAACGCAAGCTGGCGGTGGCCGCATGAGTACCGTCCTGTTCGACACTCCCGGCCCGAAGGCGCGGGCCCGGCACAACACCTTGACCGTGGTCGCCGGGGTCCTGGCGCTGGCGGTGCTGGCGCTGGTCCTGTGGAAGCTGTGGCGCGAGGGCGAGTTCGAGGCCGAGCTGTGGGAGGACCTCTCCGAGCCCAACATCTGGCGCGCCATCTGGCAGGGTCTCCAGGCCACGCTCGCCGCGGCCGTCAGCGGCATCGTGCTGTCAGTCATCTACGGCGGACTCTTCGCGGTGGCCCGGCTCTCCGACCACGCCGTGATCCGGTTCCCGGCGCGGGTCATCATCGAGTTCTTCCGGGCCGTGCCTCTGCTCCTTCTGATCATGTTCGTCTACTTCGGCCTCGATCTCGGGCTCTACTGGAGCCTTGTCGTCGCGCTGATGCTCTACAACGGTTCGGTGCTCGCCGAAGTGTTCCGGGCCGGCATCCAGGCCGTTCCCCGAGGACAGACCGAGGCCGCCCTGTCGGTCGGGATGCGCAAGAACCAGGTGATGAGACTGGTCCTGCTCCCCCAGGCCGTGAGCATCATGCTGCCGGCGATCATCAGCCAGTGCGTGATCGTCCTCAAGGACACCGCGCTCGGCCTGATCATCTCCTACCGCGACCTGGTCGCCGAGGCGCAGGGAATCGCCGAGTTCGTCGACCACGCGATCGTGCCGCTCACGATCGCCGCGCTGATCTTCATCGCGATCAACTACGCCTTGTCCAAGCTGGCGGTGTACGTCGAGCGCAAGTTCTCGCAGCGCGGCCACACCTCGGCGACGAAGCTCGACGACAGGTTCGACCCGGCGCTCAACCCGGGACAGGGTGGCGCCGGCGGCTGAGGCCAGCGTCGTTTGACCGGGACCAGCGCCGTTTGACGGACTGGCGGCGGTGGAGGATGGTTCGAAGCAGGAGGTCTGCCATGAACGAGTGGATCGTGCTCGTGCCGCTGCTGGTAGTGGCCTTCGCCGCGTTGCTCGGGCTGGCCTTCGACAGTCTGCGCGATGCGCGCCGCCGTACTCCTGTGCTGCTGTCGGCCGACGCGGCGCGAGCCCGCGCCACCGTCGACTACTACATCCACGTGCAGGACTCGATCTCCGGCTAGGACATCGGCGCGGGTTCAGGGGACCGCGGCTTCTCGGTCACCCAGAGTCGGATCACGCCCTCGACCACGACGGTGCCGTCGTCGCGGACGCCGCGCACGCGCACCGGCAGATCGGGGTCGTCGCCGGTCCAGGCTTCGGCGTCGGTCTCCGCGATGCAGGTGATGTCGCTGGTGGCCTTCGCGGTGTAGTCGACCTGCATCCCCTTCGGGATCCACCGCTTGCCCGGTGGGATGGTGGCCTCGGCCAGCGCACCCATCGCGGCTTCGAGGCCGTTGCAGATCGCAATGACGTGCACGGTGCCGATGTGGTTGTGCACCCGCCGGCGCTTGCGGATCACCAGCTCGGCGTAGTTCGGACGCAGCTCGACGAACCGCGGGCGGACGGTGGCGAAGTACGGCGCCTTCAACGTGAAGAGCCGGGAGAACAGCAACCTGCCCTGAGGCAGCCGGGTGACACGCTCGTAAAGGTCCAGCACGTTCGTCATACCCCCATGTTACCTCCCGGTAACCTCCGCCGAGCCGCCGCGTCTGCCGGCTCGACGTGGTCGGCGGGAGTTAGGGGGTGGACGCAACGGGTACGAGGGGCACATGAGCAACTCATCGAACGAGAACACCGAGACCCCACCGGACGGCCGCGCCGGCGGCGGCATCAGCGACGAGCAGCTCCCCGAGGACCTGCAGCCGACCGACGACAACCCGCTGGCCCAGGACCCGAGCGAGGAGGAGGTCAAGCGGGACAAGGAGGACGCCTCCGGACCGGCGCTTGGCACCCCAGAGGGCGACGACGACGGCCAGCCCGAGGGTGAACCGCCTGGCGCGGTGCCGCGCGCGCCGCATGGCTGATCCGGACTAACCGAGCACCCGACGCACGTCGAAGGTACAGGACACGACGGTGTCCACCCGACCGTCGGGCTGCGGCTCGTCGAACCACAGTCCCTGCACGAAGCCCAGCTTCCCGAGCACGCGCAGGGAGGCCCTGTTGCGGTGGTCCGGCGCGGCGAAGAACCGCGGCGCGTCCGGGTAGTGCGGACGCACGACGTCGCGAAGGTACGTCCACAGCATCCGGGCTCCGATCCCCTTTCCGACCAGGGACGACAGTCCGATCGCATAGTCGAGCCCGATCGCATCCGGCTCGGCAGACAGCAGTGCGTACTCGGGATGGTCACCGATCCGGTAGTCCTGGAGGAAGCCGGCCGAACGACCGTTCGCGTCCAGCACCCACAGCCGGGTCGGATCGTTGCCGTCGAGCGAGGGTCCGTAGCTCCGTTCGGCCGCCGCGACGTCGGGATTCTCGTTGTTCCACCAGCGCGCTACATGCGGCTCCTGCTGCCAGCGCACGAGGTCCGGGAAGTCGGCGCGGGTCATCGGGCGGAACGACAACAGCACCGACGCCGCCGTT
>JAICRS010000255.1 GCA_025966335.1 Nocardioidaceae bacterium | reverse complement strand
GCCCGGCGACGATGCGTCGGGTCGCCTCCAGCCCCGGCGTGCCGGGGAGGTTGAGGTCCATCAGCACGACGTCCGGCTCGAGCTCGGTCGTACGACGCACCGCGGACTCGCCGTCGCCGACGGAGTCAACCACCTCGACGTCCTCGACGGTCGCGAGGAGGCCGGCCAGTCCTTCCCGGAAGAGCGGGTGGTCGTCGACCACGAGAACCCGGATCATCGGTCGACCATCGGCAGCCGCAGGTGCACGGTCGTGCCGCGCCGGTCAGCCGCCACGTGCAGTGTGCCGCCGAGCTCCTCGGCTCGTTCGCGCATGCTGGTCAACCCCACTCCGCCGGTCCGGTGGCGCACGTCGCCGGTCCCGTCGTCCCTGATCGTCATGGTCAGATCGCTGTCCTGCAAGGCGACCCGGACCTCTGCTCGGGTCGCGCGTGCGTGGCGGACCACGTTGGTCAACGCCTCCTGGGCGACCCGGTAGGTGGCCACCTCGTTCGCGGCAGGGATCGGCGGCAGCGGCGGAACGTCGAGGGTCACCGTGAGGTCGCCGCGGGGATCGCTGACCCGCGCGGCCAGCTGCGTGAGGGCATCACGGAGACCGAGCTCATCGAGCGCGGGCGGCCGCAAGCCCTCGACGATCCGACGGACGTCGACGACCGTGGACTGGATGCCGGCGCGTAGCTTCAGCAGCTCGGTGTCCTGGTCGAGACCGGGTTGATCGAGCTGGTTGCGCAGGGTGTCCACCTGCAGGGTGAGGCCGGCCAGCGAGGGCCCGAGGCCGTCGTGGAGGTCGCGGCGCAGTCGCCGTCGCTCCTCCTCGCGGGCCAGCACCAGCCGTTCCTGGGCCTCGCGGATCGCGTCGAAGAGGCCGGCCGCGTGCACGACGCCGCCGAGCTGGCGGGCGATGTCCTCGAGAAGGGCACGGTCCATGGCGCGGAGCTTCTCCGTGCTCCAGCGCAGGGCACCGACCGGTGAGCCGTAGGCGGTGAGCTTGAGCTCCTCGGTCTCGGTGGGGACCCCGTGTGCAGCGAGAACCTTGCCGTGGAGGTCGGTGATCTCGACGTAGGCCAGGCCGAGGCCGGTGCCGAGCTCGGCGGTGAGCGCATGCAGCAGACCCGGAACATCTGTGGCGTCGGCGAGCCTTCGCCCGGTTGCAGCGAGCACGTCCGCGGGTTGCGACCACTGCCCGTAGGTGAGGCGGTTCACCCCCTGCTGCAGGGCGTTGCGCAGCGGGGCGAAGGTCACCGCCACCACTCCGGCGCCCACCCACGGCAGCCACTCGGCCCCGCGTTCATGCAACAGCGCACCCACCCCGCCGACGGTGACTGCGTAGAGGCCCGCAACGGCGACGGACAAGGCGGCGTAGGTCAGGCCGCGTGAGACGACCAGCTGGACGTCGTACAACCGCCGCTGGAACAACGCGACCCCGACGGCCACCGGCACCGGCAGGGTGACCAGGGCGAACATCCACTGGGTGGCGAGGTCCGTGGCGATGAACGGGATGAAGAGAAACGGGATCGCGAAAGCGGCGCAGAACCAGAGCAATTGCTGACGGAGGAAGTCCCCGCCCTGCCGCCAGCGGTGGACGAGTCCGACGATGGCCAGGCCCAGCGCCATGACGGCGAGGCCGAGTGCGGAGAGTGCGAGGCCGTCGGCCGGCCCCACCCAGCTGCGGGGCAGTCCGGTGGGGCTGTCCATCGTGCTGAGCCGCTCTTCGAGCGGGACCGGCGCGAGCAGGGTCGCGGCGGTGAAAGCGGCAATGGCGAGGACCGTCAGCGCGGGTGCCTTGCGGCCGCGCCAGGGTGTATGCCCGTCGGGAAAGACCAACGGCAGCGCGAGCACGAGCACCAGCCAGCCGAAGCCGCGGGAGGCTGTGCCCAGGACAGCCAGCCAGTCCGCTGCCGGGACGGAGCCGGGGCGTACGACGTACCCCTCGACGCCGAGGGCGAGCGCACCCTCGCCGACACCCCAGGCGGTCGCGCCGAGCACCATCAGCCGCCCGACCAGGTGGCCCGGCCGGGCGAGCATGATCACGATGCCGACGAGCGCATACGTGGTGATCGACAACGCGATCGCCAGTTCGTTGAGCTGTGAGCCGACGCCGTTGGAGAGCACGACGGAGGTGAGCGTGCCGGCGGCGGTCAGGGCTCCGGCCGCCAGCACTCCCGCGATCCGTAGGGTCGGCATCGACTCACCTCGGCTCAAGCGTGCCGGACCGACAGCCGCTCCGGGGCGATTCCCGGTGATTCCTCGGGCCGGTGCCGCAGCAGCACGACGGCCAGGCCGACGAACCAGACCATCCAGACCAGCGTTGCCCAGTCCTGCTGGCCGACCGAGGCCAGCGGTGCCGCGGTGAGCAGCGCGATGCCGGTGACCAGGCCGCCGACCCCGAGCCAGCGAGGAGCGGTGTGATCCGCGAGTGCGGTGACGGCGACCGCGAGGGCCTGACCTCCGAGCAGCATGAGGCTGAGGAAGTAGCCGAAGAGTCGGATGTTGTTGATTGCGAAGGCGGTGTCGACGTCGAGGCCGTGCTGGGCTCCGTACATCGCAGCGGCACCTGCGGGGAACCCGACGGCGAACGTGACGGCGACGTAGCCGATGCCGCACATCAGTCCGGTCTGTGCGGCCCAGCGGCCGGTCTCGGAGCTGCGACCGAGCACCCGCGACAGGAAGACGAGGACCGGGATGAGGAGCAGGAAGCCGACGCACTCGATGAGGCCGCCGGTGAAGGTGCGGGCCAGGTCGCCCTCGACGTAGCCGCGCTGGATACCGGCCGCGCCGTCCTGGAACAGCGGGCCGCTCTGCAGGGCGATGCCGGCCATGATCAGCACGACGTGGGCGAGCGCGAGGCCGCCGGCGATCTGCCACAGGCGGCGGGGGACTGCGGTGGTCTGGTGCATGAGGTCTCCTCGAATCGGGTTGTTCCGGCTCGTCCAGCGTCGCCGCGGCGGGCGGTCGGGGCATCGGGCGCATTCCCGGGAGAGCCGGGAAGATCTCCCGACACGCCGCTCGAACACTTGTTCGGAGCGGTGCTTGATTCGTTCGAACACATGCTCTACGTTCGTACACATGTTCGATCGAACAGGTCTTCGAAGGGCCTGCGAGGCCGGGGCTTTATCCGGCCGATCCGAAACTGTCGGTGGGCCCCGATAGACATCTGTTCATGAACGAAGCGCAGCACCGAACGACCGACCGAACGGCCACCCGGGCCGTCTCCTTCCCCAGGAGGTCTCAGATGAGCACCATCGCAATCGCCCCAGGTTTCGCAAGCACACGCACCGCCGTACGCCGTCCGGCGCGTCGCGCTGCCACGTCGACGACCGCTGGACTGCGGCTGACGCGGCGCGGCCGGCTGGTGTTCCTGGTGGCGTTCGTGGCGCTGGTGTTCGCTGCACTGACCGTGTTCGGCGGCCAGTCCGCCGCCACCGGCGAGGCCGGCGCTCCGGTGCCGACGCGCACGGTCGAGGTCGGTCAGGGGGACACGCTGTGGGGCATCGCCTCCACCGTCGCGGAGCCCGGTGAGGTCCGCGAGATGATCCACCAGATCCAGGAGCTGAACGCGCTGAGCGGAGCGGCCCTGGTCGCGGGTCAGGAGATCGCGGTTCCGGTCGGCTGACCCGGCCGTCTCATACTTTTCGCCGGCTTCCTTCGACCCGTAGTCGGCGATGAGGGGAAGAGCAGGGGCGGGCGCACGTCTTCGGATGTGGACCCGCCCCTGTCGCTTGTCCCAGCGGGGTCAAGCGCCGGTGCGGGCGACGCCGTTCGCAATCAGCCACTGGCCAGCCGTGTAGGTCGCCATCACCAGGACTTCGAGGCGCCGGTCGGGCTCGCTGCGGAGGAACTTGTGGGCAGCCAGGACGGTGTCGGAGACCAGGAACAACGACGTGCCCAGAACCACGCGGCGGCGGGCAGCTACCGGAAGGGCCGGGTCGAGCCGTGTCGACGCGGCGAACATGGCGCACAGCAGGGTGGCGTACCCGGCGACCGGGATCCGCAAGGCTGGATCGCGCCTGCCTGCTGCGTTCG
>JAICRS010000314.1 GCA_025966335.1 Nocardioidaceae bacterium | reverse complement strand
TCCTCCACGGGCAGGCCGATGGCGGCGTCCGTCGTGACCGGTGCGGCCGCGTCCGACGTACCGGCGACGCCCATCATCAGTCCGGCGAGCTCTGCGTCGTCCACCTCGCTGGTGACCCGGTCGCCGACCAGCCGACCCCGGCGGAGTACGACGACCCGGTCGGAGATCTCGGCGACCTCGCGCAGCTTGTGGGACACGAAGAGCACCCCGAGGCCGGTGCCGCTGAGCCGCTCGATCGTGCCGAAGAGCGCACGCACGTCCTGCGGCGTGAGCACGGCGGTCGGCTCGTCGAGGATCAGCACCCGGCAGTCGTGGAACAGGGCCTTGACGATCTCCACCCGCTGCCGCTCACCGATGGACAGCGAGGAGACGAGGCGGTCCGGCTCGATGCTCACGCCGACACGTTCCATCGTCGCGAGCACCCGGCGCCGCGCGTCCGTGGCATCCACCCGGCCCAGGCCGACACCGGAGAGGGCGACGTTCTCGGTGACCGTCATCGTCTCGACCAGGGAGAACTCCTGGGTCACCATGCCGATGCCGGCGCTCATCGCGTCGCGGGGCGAACCGATGTCGAGGCGTTCACCGTCCATGAAGATCGAACCCTTGTCGGCGCGCACCAGGCCGTAGACGATCTTCATCAGCGTGGACTTGCCGGCACCGTTCTCCCCCAGCATGGCCACGACCTCGCCAGGCGCGACGGACAACCTGATGTCGTCGTTGGCGACCAGGTCACCGAACCGCTTGGTGACACCGACCAGCTCCAGCAGCGGCCGGGCCGTCACTTCTTCGAGACGTCGATGGAGCTGGCCGGTGCGGACTCGTCGACCGGGGTCACGAAGCTGCCGTCCATGATCGCGGCCTTCTTCGCCTCGACCTTGGCCACCAGGTCCTCGGGCACGCCACCGACGATGTCGGTGTTGATCGGCGCGAGCTCGCTGCCACCGACCTTCATGAACGAGTACTCGCCGAGGTCGACGGCTGCCGGCTCGCCGGTTGCCTGCTTGATCACCGCGTCCACGGTCGGCCGCATGTGCCAGACCAACGAGGTGACCACGTGCTTCGGTGCCTCCTCCTTCTGGTCGACCATCATCCCGATCGCCGGGATGTCGGCCTCCTCAGCGGCGGCGATCACCCCGTCACGCTCGGCGAAGAGGACGTCGGCGCCGGCGGCGATGTGTGCCTTGGCGGCCTGCTTGGCGGCGGCGGGGTCGAAGAAGCTGTTGATGAACGACACCTTCACGGTGGCCTGCGGGTTGGTCTCCTTCACGCCGAGCACGAACGCGTTCACGATCCGGTTGACCTCCGGAATCGGCATCGCGCCGACGACACCGATGGTGTTGCTCTCGGTGAGGCCGCCGGCGAGCATCCCGGCGAGGTAGCCGGGGTCCTGCAGCCAGTTGTCGAACACGCTCATGTTCGGCTCCACCGGGTCCTCGCCGGACCCGAACGCGAACGGGATGTCGGGGAACTCGGCGGCGACCGTGCGGACCGCCTCTTCCGCGGCGAACGCGTCGCCGATGATCGCGTCGGGCTCCTCGTTCATCGCGATGTCGCGCAGGGAACGTTCCATGGCGTCGGACGTGTTCAGGTTGTCGACGTGCTTGTACTGGATCTCGCCGTCGGTGGCGGCCTCCGTGAGGGCGGCGTGGATCGCGCCGTCCCAGGGCTCCTCCAGCGGTGTGGCGAAGACGCCGTAGATCAGTGGCGCGTCGCTGTCACCTGAGCCTGCTGCGGTGCCCGAGTCGGTCTCCTCGCCCGTCGTACCTCCGCACGCGGCGACCAGCAGCAGGGTCGCTCCGGCTGCGAGGGCACCCCATCGCCTGGTCGGTCCGTTCGTGGCAGCCGTACGCCGACCTCGGCTGAGTTTCGCGTTCATGGGCACCTCCGGGTGGCTACTGACGACTAGAAATTCATCGTGCCAGTTCGATGCAGTGAACAAGGGGCAATCGTTCATAACGCCTTCGTCTCGGTTCGGCGATGGCGGCGCGCTCAGGAGTAGCGGGCAACGAAGTTCGCGAGGATCCTCGGTGGCTCGGTGACCACCGCCGTCTGGAGCCGGTCGACGAGGTTGCCCAGCTCGGCGGGCGGGAAGTAGCCGGCGTTCTGGTAGATCCGCACGCGGGTGACGATGCCGGCGACGTCGAGCTCGGGATGGAACTGGGTGGCGTACAGGTTGGTCTTGATCCGGAACATCTGCACCGGGCACGCCGGCGATCCGGCGAGCAGCACCGCGCTCGGCGGCAGCACCCGGCAGGCCTCCTTGTGGCCGACGAACGCATCGAACTGCTCGGGCATCCCGGCCAGAACCGGGTCGGCGAGGCCGGCCGCGGTCAGCGAGATGGGTACGGCGCCGATCGGCTCGGCGTAGGTCCGGTCGATGACCCCGCCTTGGTGCACTCCCAAGGTCCCGATGCCGTAGCAGGCGCCGAGGAACGGGAAGTCCCGCGCGACGATCTCGTCCAGCAGAGGCCGGAGCTCGGCCTCGACCCGGCGCTGGGTCGACGACTTGCGCTCGTCCGGATCACTGGAGTCGAAGGGGCCACCGCCGACGAACACGCCGGCGTAGTCGTCGAGCTCGAGCGCAGGGAGCGGACCCGCCTCCATCCGGACCCGATGGAGCCGTTCCGGAGCCAGACCGGTCACCCTGAGGAACGCGGCGTACTCATCGTCGGCCGCCTCGTCCTCGGCGCGCGACGCCAGCAGCAGGAACGGCTTCACGCCGAGCATGCTATGCGGCTGACGACCCCGGCGCCGCTCGCATGCCATCCTCGACGGTGTGGGAGTACGCCGCGAGGACGACCGGGACACGAAGCCGTCCTTCGTGCTGCATGACCACCGGCGGCCGCGTCCTCACTTCGACCTCCGGCTCGAGGAGGACGGTGTCC
>JAICRS010000071.1 GCA_025966335.1 Nocardioidaceae bacterium | reverse complement strand
TCGCGGCCACGGTGGGCGCGTGCGTCGTACTCCGGCACGCCGCGCCGCACATCGGCGACGCGCTGCCGCGCTGGGTGCTGATCGCTGCGGCCGGCACCATGCTGATCAGCATGGGTGTCACGTGGGAGCGCCGCGTCCAGGAGGCCCGGGCGTTCGCCGGCTACCTGCGCGCGCTGCGATGACCCGACCCGGGCGAACCCAGGTCGTGCCCCTGACGACGCGGCCGTCAGCCCAGGTCGTCTCCGCGACGCTGCTCGGGCACCATGCCCTTCAGCAGCTCACGTACCTCGGACTCGCGATAACGGCGATGTCCTCCGAGAGTCCGGATCGAGCTCAACTTGCCGGCTTTGGCCCATCGGGTGACCGTCTTCGGGTCCACGCGAAACATGGCCGCGACCTCGGCAGGTGTGAGCAGCGGTTCGGACTCAGGTGGTCGCGTGTTCATGACGCCCCTCCCCAACTGTCGTTACCCGTGCGCGGAGCGGTTTCCCCACCTGCACGCTCGTCACAGTCTGTCATCATCAAGAGTAGCCCCGTCGGAAAATTGGTGACAATGGCTCATATGTGTCACTAACGGGTCGTGACTAGTCAATCCGGACATCTCGCTGTGAGCCAAGTCGCAAAGTGATCAGCTCTTTCGTAGGCTGGCCGTGCGGCCCGCACCACCCCGTCGGGCCACCTCGATCGCCCGCACCACCCCCGCGGGCCCGACACCAGGAGAGTCACCATCGTGACCGAGAACCACCAGGTCGCCGCCGGCGTGTTCGGCAAGGCGAGCGGCCATGAGCAGGTCGTCTACTGCCACGACGAGGCGACCGGCCTCAAGGCGATCATCGCCATCTACTCCACCGCGCTCGGCCCGGCGCTGGGCGGCACGCGGTTCTACCCGTACGCCGACGAGCAGGACGCCCTCGACGACGTGCTGAACCTGTCCAAGGGGATGGCCTACAAGGCCGCGTTGGCCGGCCTCGACCTCGGCGGCGGCAAGGCCGTGATCATCGGTGACCCGACCCGGATCAAGACCGAGGCCCTCCTCCGAGCGTACGGCCGGTTCGTCCAGTCGCTGAACGGCCGCTACTACACCGCCTGCGACGTGGGCACGTTCTCGGAGGACATGGACCACATCGCGCGGGAGTGCTCGTTCGTCACCGGTCGCACCGTGGCCCACGGCGGCGCGGGGGACTCCTCGGTGCTGACCGCGTTCGGTGTCTTCCAGGGGATGCGGGCCGCGGCCGAGACCACCTGGGGTGCCCCCACGCTGAGCGGGCGCACGGTGGGTGTCGCGGGCGTCGGCAAGGTCGGCCACCACCTGGTCACCCACCTCGTCGAGGACGGCGCGAGCGTAGTGGTCACCGACGTCAACCCGGCCGCGCTGGCGCGGGTCCAGGCGCAGCACCCCGACGTACGCGTGGTCCCCGACGCCGACGCGCTGGTCGCCGCGGAGCTCGACGTCTACGCGCCCTGCGCGCTCGGCGGTGCGCTCACCGACGACGTGGTGACGACCCTGAGCGCCCGGATCGTCTGCGGCGCCGCGAACAACCAGCTGGCCCACGAAGGCATCGAGAAGAGCCTCCAGGACCACGGCATCCTCTACGCACCGGACTACATGGTCAACGCCGGCGGCCTGATCCAGGTCGCCGACGAGCTGGAGGGGTTCTCCTTCGACCGCGCGAAGCAGCGGGCGACGAAGATCTTCGACACGACCAAGCAGGTCTTCGAGCTCGCGTCGGACGAGGGTGTCCCGCCGGCGGTGGCCGCCGACCGGCTCGCCGAGCGCCGGATGACCGAGGTCGGCCGGCTGCGCGGGATCTGGCTCGGCTGACCGCCCGGGCGCACACCGACGACCCGTGCGGCCGGCCGCCTCAGGGCGAGCAGGTCACACGGGTCGACTGCAGGTGGTTGCCGGGTCGGCGCCCGACGGTGTGGTGCGATGTGCGGCGGCGTCAGCCGCGACTGGCATCGCGGGGTTCTGAGTAGTCAGCCCACTCGTCATACTCCTCGGGCGCATCCACCTCGGATGCGGATCCCTTGGTCGGCTGGCCATGCAGCTCCTGGGCCAGTGCACTGAGGTCCGTCTCGTGAGAGCGGTACTTCAGGTCACGGGCGACCTTCGTCTGCTTGGCTTTCGCTCGGCCGCGCCCCATAGGGTCGACCCCCTCACACACTCGGCCGGAGTCACGATCACCACCACCGTGACGGCCGTTCCTCGGTTGTCACGGACGTGGTGATACGCGCGTCCGGTCTCTCGTTCGTCTTATCGTAAGGACAACGGTACCTGGCTCCGGGCTGTTCCCACACATCAGTATCCGATTCCGCGCCCAAATCGGTCCCAGATCACGCCCGATCAGGGGTTCCCGGCCGTACGACGCCCGCTCCGGTCCGCGGAACCGCTGCGGCCTGCGGGCAGCCGGTGACTACCAGCCGGGGTGCTGGCCCACCATCCGGACCGAACCGCCGGCCGTGGCCTCGACGGCGTCCGCGACCAGCCCGACCTCGCCGCACACCCAGGCGTCCACGCCATGGCCGGCGAGCAGGTTCACCGCCTGGTCGGCGTCCTCGGGTGCGGTCAGCGCGACCATCCCGACGCCGCAGTTCAGGGTCCGCTCGAGGTCCGGCTGGCTCACCGAGCCGACCCGGCGGACCAGGTCGAACACCGGCTGCGGGGTCCAGGTCGCCCGGTCGATGGTGGCCGTGAGCTCCTCGGGCATCACCCGCTCGAGGTTGGCGGCCAGCCCGCCGCCGGTGACGTGGGACATCGCATGGGTCTGCGTGTTGCGGGCCAGGTCCAGGCAGGCCTTGGCGTAGATCCGGGTCGGCTCGAGCAGCTCCTCGCCGAGGGTCCGGCCGAGCTCGTCGACGTGCCGGTCCAGCTGCCAGCCGGCGCCGCCGTCGGAGGCCTGGCCGAGCAGGACGTGGCGGACCAGGGAGTACCCGTTGGAGTGCAGGCCGCTGGCGGCCATCGCGACCACCACGTCACCGGGCCGCACCAGCCCCGGACCGAGCAGGTCTGCCGCCTCCACGACACCGGTGGTCGAGCCGGCCACGTCGTACTCGTCGGGCCCGAGCAGACCCGGGTGCTCGGCGGTCTCCCCGCCGATCAGCGCACAGCCGGCCTGGACGCAGGCCTCCGCGATGCCTTGCACGATCGCCGCGACCCGCTCCGGGACCACCCGGCCGGTGGCGATGTAGTCGGTGAGGAACAGCGGCTCGGCGCCGCACACCACCAGGTCGTCGACCAGCATGCCGACCAGGTCGAAGCCGATCGTGTTGTGCCGGTCCATCGCCTGGGCGATCGCGACCTTGGTGCCGACGCCGTCCGCGGACGAGGCGAGCAGCGGTCGGGTGTAGTCCTTGAGCGCGCTGGCGTCGAAGAGCCCGGCGAACCCGCCGATGCCGCCGATCATCTCCGGCCGCCTGGCCTTGTCGACCCAGACCTTCATCAGCTCGACGGCGCGGTCGCCGGCGTCGATGGAGACACCGGCCGCCTCGTACGTCGTCCCGGCGCTGCCGATCTGCGAGGTCACGGGCGGTCCAGCGAGTCCACGGCGCCGCCACCGGCGGTCAGCGGGACGCCCTCGATGTCGGTGATCAGCTGCTCGTCGAGCTCGAGCAGGTGCTTGCCGAGGTGCTCGGGCTCGGGCAGCTCGACCGGGTAGACGCCGTCGAAGCAGGCGCGGCAGAGATTGTCGTTGGGCACCCGGGTCGCCTCGACCAGCTGCTCCAGGGACACGTAGCCGAGCGAGTCCGCATCGATCGAGCGGCAGATCTCCTCGTTGGACAGGCCGTTCGCGATCAGCTCGGCGCGGGTCGCGAAGTCGATGCCGTAGAAGCAGGGCCACTTCACCGGCGGGCTGGAGATCCGCACGTGCACCTCGCGGGCGCCGGCCTCACGGAGCATCCGGACCAGCGCGCGCTGGGTGTTGCCGCGCACGATCGAGTCGTCGACGACCACGAGCCGCTTGCCCTCGATCACGTCACGCAGCGGGTTCAGCTTGAGCCGGATGCCGAGCTGCCGGATGGTCTGCGACGGTTGGATGAAGGTGCGTCCGACGTACGAGTTCTTCACCAGGCCGGAGCCGTAGGGGATCCCGCTCGCCTCGGCGTACCCGATCGCGGCCGGTGTGCCCGACTCAGGGACCGGGATCACCAGGTCGGCGTCCGCGGGGAACTCCTTGGCGAGCCGGCGGCCGATCTCGACGCGGACGCTGTGCACCCGCTTGCCGGTGATCAGGGTGTCGGGCCGGGCGAGGTAGACGAACTCGAACAGGCAGTGCTTGGGCGCCGGCTCCGCGAACTTGCGGGAGCGCAGCCCGTCCTCGTCGACGGCGACCAGCTCGCCGGGCTCGATCTCACGGATGAACGAGGCGCCGACGATGTCCAGCGCCGCGGTCTCCGAGGCGACCACCCAGCCGCGCTCGAGGCGGCCGAGCACCAGCGGCCGGATCCCCTGCGGGTCGCGGGCGGCGTAGAGCGTGTTCTCGTCCATCCAGACGAACGAGAACGCACCCTTGACCGTGGTCAGCACCTCGGCGGCGTTCTCCTCGAGGCTCTGGTCCGGGTGGTGCGCGAACAGTGCGGTGACCAAGCTGGTGTCGTTGGTGGAGGTCTCCACGTTGCGGATCGGGATGTCGAGCTCACCGACCGCGTGCGCGAGACCCTCGACCCGGGCGGCGAGCTCGCGGGTGTTGGTCAGGTTGCCGTTGTGGGCGAGCGCGATCGAGCCGGTCGCGGTGGGCCGGAACGTCGGCTGCGCGTTGTGCCAGGTGCTCGCGCCGGTGGTCGAGTAGCGGGCGTGCCCGACTGCGACGTGGCCCTGCAGCGACGCGAGGGTGGACTCGTCGAAGACCTGGGAGACCAGGCCCATGTCCTTGTAGACCAGGATCTGCCGGCCGTTGCTGACCGCGATCCCCGCCGACTCCTGGCCGCGGTGCTGCAGCGCGTAGAGGCCGTAGTAGGCGAGCTTGGCGACGTCCTCCCCGGGCGCCCACACGCCGAACACACCGCAGGCGTCCTGCGGTCCGAGGTCGTTGGGGTCGAGGTCGTGGGTCAGCCGGCCATCTCCGCGGCGTCCTTGACGAGGCACGGCCACGAGTCTACGGGCGACCGGGTGCCAGGGACGAATCCGTCCGCGCGCCCCGGGACGTCATCCGTTGTGGTCGCTGTCGGCACCGGGACGGATGACGTCCTCAGAGGTTGTTCAGCAGCAGGCTCTCGGCGAGGCAGACCCGCTCGAACTCCTTCAGGTGCAGCCCCTCGTTCGCGCCGTGCGCGCGGGTGTCGGGGTCCTCCACGCCGGTGACGAGTACGGCGGAGCCGGGGAACGCGTCCTGGAAGGCGGCGATGAACGGGATCGATCCGCCCACGCCGATGTCGACCGGCTCGGTGCCGTCCCATGCCTCCTTGAACGCAGCCCGCGCCGCGTCGTACACCGGCCCGTCGGCGTGGATCACGCCCGGCTGCCCGCTCTCGCGGCCCTTGGTCACGGTGACCCGCGCGCCCCACGGCACGTGCGACTCCAGGTGCGCGATCAGCTTGTCCAGGGCGGCGGTGGCCTCGTCACCGGGCGCGACCCGGAGCGACACCTTCGCGCGGGCCGAGGGGATCAGCGTGTTGCTGGCCTGGTCCGTGCGGGTCGCGTCGAGCCCGATGATGGAGATCGACGGCTTGGTCCAGAGCCGTTCGACGTGGGATCCGGACCCGATCAGCTGCACCCCGTCGAGGAGCGAGGACTCCGCACGGATCCGGTCCTCGGCATAGTCGACGTCGCTGGCCGGGCCGGACACGAGCCCCTCGACCGCCACGTTGCCGTCGTCGTCGTAGAGGGTGGCCAGCAGCCGGACGAGCGCCATCATCGCGTCCGGGACGAGACCGCCCCACATCCCGGAGTGGATGCCGTGGTCGAGGGTGGCCACGTCCACGAACACGTCGACGTTGCCCCGCAGGGTCGTGGTCAGCGCAGGGACCCCGATCTCCCAGTTCGTGGAGTCGGCGATCACGATCACGTCGGCCTGGAGCAGGTCCTGGTGCTCGGCGAGGAACGACGCCAGCGTCGGCGAGCCGACCTCCTCCTCCCCCTCGACGAACACGGTCACCCCGACCGGCGGGTTCCCGCCGTGGGCCCGGATCGCGGCGAGGTGCGCGGCGATGCCCGCCTTGTCGTCCGCCGCGCCGCGGCCGTAGAGCCGGTCACCGCGCTCGGTCGGCTCGAACGGCTCGCTGTCCCAGTCGGCGAGGTCGCCCACCGGCTGGACGTCATGGTGCGCGTAGAGGAGCACGGTCGGCGCTCCGGCCGGGGCGGGCTTGCGCGCGACGACGGCCGGCGCGCCGCCTCCGGAGGAGAGGATCCGGACGTCGTCGAACCCTTCGCCCTTGAACAGCTCGGCGGTCGCCTCAGCGGAGCGGCGCACCTCGTCCCGGGCGGCCGGGTCGGCGCTGACCGAGGGGATCCGCACCAGCGCCTCGAGGTCGGCACGGACGGAGGGCAGCACGTCGCGCACGGCGGCACGGATCTCGTCGGGCGTCTTCTTCGCGACAGTCATGGCGCTCACCCTAGTCTCGCGATTCCTCAGCGCGGACCACCAGGCCGACCTAGCATTTCTTGCGAGCAAGGTGGCTTTTGCCCCACTTGTGCAGGGGCGACACCGGGGTGCCCGCACCGGTGCTCACCCCTGTAGTCGCACCCGTCGTCGCACCGAGAAGAGATTCACCCATGCGCGCCTCCGGCCGCCACTTCGCCATGCCCACCAGCGTCCTGCCCCGAACCGTCCTGCTCGTCCTCGTCGCCGTCTCCCTGGTCCTCGGCGCCGTGCAGTCGGCCGCCGTCGCGGAGAACACCAACCGCGACACCGGCTCCGGCCCGTGGACCGGCTTCGCGTTCGACGCGTGCACGGCCCCGTCCCAGCGGGTGATGGACAGGTGGCTGCGGACCTCGCCGTACCTCGGGGTCGGCGTCTACATCGGCGGCTCCATGCGGGCCTGCGAGCAGCCGCGGCTCACCAGCGGATGGGTGAAGCGGCAGACCCGGAGCGGCTGGCGGCTGCTGCCGATCTGGGTCGGGCCGCAGGCGTCCTGCAGCCACTACCGGGGCCGGATCTCACCGCGGCCCGGCGCCCAGGGCAGGTATCCGGTCGCCCGGGAGCAGGGCGTCCGCGCGGCCCGCGGGGCGACGGCGGCCGCCCGCGCGCTCGGCATTCCCGAGGGCACCACGCTCTGGTACGACATCGAGGCGTTCGCGCACCGCGGCAACCCGCACTGCCGACGCTCGGCGCTCCGCTTCCTGTCCGCCTGGACCACGCAGCTGCACCGGGTCGGATACCGCTCCGGCGTCTACTCCAGCGTGAGCGCGGCGATCCAGGCGATGGACGCGGCGCCGGTCCGCGGCCCTCGGTCGTTCGTGATGCCGGACCACATCTGGTTCGCGTGGGCGAACCGCCGAGCGGACGCCGGGCTCGGGCACTGGGTCCGCTCGCCACGCTGGCAGCAGACCAGGCGGGTGCACCAGTTCGCGCTGAACTCCACCGTGTCCCACGGCGGGATCCGGTTGAGCATCGACAAGAACTTCGTCAGCCTCGGGCGCGTGAAGGCACCAAGGCCGACACCGATGTGCGGTGTCCGCGTCGACTTCCACCACTACCGTCCGCTGCACCGCGGCCACTCCGGTCCCCAGGTGCGGGCCGCGCAGTGCCTGCTGAAGCGGAAGGGGCTCTACCGCGACGAGATCGGTCCCCGGTACACCACGGACGTGTGGCGCGCCGTCCGGAAGTTCCAAGCCGGCCGCGACGTGCGCCGCACCGGGCGGGTCAACGCCTCCACCTGGACCGCGCTGCTGGCCGGTGGCCGTCGCGCTGTGCTCAAACGGGGCTCGGTCGGCGACGAGGTCCGTCGGGTCCAGCGCGCAGTCAACGCCGCGCTCCCCCGGCCGGTCCGGGTCACCGGTGTCTTCGGGCCCAGGACGGCGTCGGCGGTAAGCCGCAACCAGCGGCGTACCCGGCAGCCCGACACCCGTGTGGTCGCGCACCGCACCTGGCGTGCGCTCGCCCAGGGCCACACCGGACATCCACGTTCGAACCGGCACCACGCGCGGGTCCGCCGCGCCTGAGCTACAGCAGCGGCAGCAGCGGACTGAGGTCGGAGCGTTCGCCGGACGCGACCAGCCGGGCCGCGTGCTCGGCGTCGTGCCAGCCGAGCTCCCCGGTGGCCAGCTCGATCCACGTGGTCGCGTCCAGCTCCACCACCGCCGGTGGCGTTCCCCGGGTGTGCCGGGTCCCCTCCACGCACTGGGCGACCGCGAACGGTGGCACCCGCACCTCGACGGCTCCGCCCGGCGCCTTCGCCACCAGCAGCGCCAGCAGGTGCTTGGTGAGCATGCGCAGGTCGGCGTTGTCGGCGGCGCCGTCGCGGAACCGGGACAGCGCCGCCGCGACGAGGACCGGATCGGCGGGACGGAGACGGACAGGCACGAGTCCAGTATCGGTCCAGCGGTTCGCCCGCGACCCGGCCGCCCCGCGGGTTAGTGTTCCGGCACATCCACGTCCTTCGGGGGAACCGTTGCGCATCTCCGCACGCAGCCGGCGCCGGGTCGCCGCCGCACTGACCACCATCGCCACCGTGGCCACGTCGATGCTGGTCGCGTCGCCGGCCGAGGCACGCAGCCGGGTCTCCCCGGGCTCGTTCACCGGCTACGCGTTCGACCAGTGCGTGACCCAGCCCCAGGACGTGATGGACGTCTGGCTCACCTCGTCGCCGTACTGGGCGGTCGGCATCTACATCGCCGGGGACAGCCGCTACTGCGGCGACGACAAGCAGACCAACCTGACCCCCGAGTGGGTGGCCACCCAGCTGAGCTACGGCTGGCGGCTGATCCCGATCACGGTCGGCCCGCAGGCCTCCTGCGCGACCCGCTACAAGGACAAGGTCCGGATCAAGGCGGACCCGACCGACGACTACGCCGCGGCACGTGAGCAGGCGAGGGCCGAGGCCGCGGAGACGGTACGACGCGCCCAGCTGCTCGGCATCCCGGAGCGGACCACGCTCTGGTACGACATCGAGCACTTCGACATCGGCAAGATCCGGTGCCGCGACTCGGCCCTGGCGTTCCTGTCAGCCTGGACCACCAAGCTGCACGAGCTGAACTACGTCTCGGGCGTCTACTCCAGTGCCTCCTCCGGCATCAAGATGCTCGACGAGGCCCGCCGGTTCTCGCCCGGCCGCTACACCATGCCCGACCAGCTGTGGGTCGCCGAGTGGGTCGACGCCGGCGGCTACCGGCAGCCGCCCACCCCGGAGCCGCCGAGCCTCTACTCGGCCTACTTCGACGCCTCCGCCTGGGAGGGGAAGGTGATGCGGCAGTACCGCGGCGGCCACGACGAGACCTACGGCGGCGTCACGATCAACATCGACACCAACTACCTGCACCTCGGCCGCGGCTCCGTCGCCCCGAAGGAGCCGCACCACTGCGGTGTGCAGATCGACTTCGCCCGCTACCGGCGGCAGTGGACCGGGCGCGAGGGCGAGCAGGTGACCGCGCTGCAGTGCCTGCTGCGGCAGAAGCGGCTCTACCACGGGCGCCTGCACGGGATCTTCACCCCGCGGACCGAGCGAGCGGTCGAACGGTTCGAGGCGTCGCGCGGCCTGGTGGAGACCGGCCGGATGAGCCCGAACCGGTGGGGCCGGCTGCTCACGATGGGGCCCACGCCGCTGGTCAAGATCGGCTCCGCCTCGCACGCGGTGCGCCGGGTCCAGCGCGCGCTCAACGCGGTCGGGGACGGCGGCCTCGAGGTCACCGGCGTCTTCGACCCGGCCACCACCGCAGCCGTCCGCGCCTACCAGAAGGCGCGCGGGCTGCCGGCGGACGGCGTGGTCGCGCTGGACACCTGGACCGAGCTGACGAACGGCCGGATCGGCAGGACCAAGGCGGTCGCCGACACATCGTAGGTCCGTGCGGCGATCGGCTAGGGTTCGAGCCCACATCGATTTCACGGGGGAATCATGAGGCTGATCTCTGCGCGTCGCGCCGTCACCGGCGCACTCACCGCACTCACCGCACTCGCCATGCTGTCGACCGGACTGCTGGTCGCCGCACCGGCGCAGGCCGCGAACCGGGTGACGCCAGGGTCGTTCACCGGCTACGCCTTCGACGCCCGGTGCACTCCGACCCAGTCCGAGATGGACCAGTGGCTGGCCACGTCGCCGTTCCTCGGGGTCGGTGTCTACATCGGCGGCGCGGAGCGCGCCTGCGCCGAACCCGTCCCGACCCGCACCTGGGTGAACCGGCAGAGCCGGCGCGGCTGGAAGGTGCTCCCCATCTGGGTGGGACCCCAGGCGTCCTGCACCGGCTACGCGACCCGGATCGACCCGAGCCCGGCTCGCGACTACTCCGATGCGCGCGCTCAGGGCATGGTCCAGGCCGGGCAGGCGGCCCGCACGGCCGACCGGCTCGGGATCCCCAAGGGGAGCACGCTCTGGTACGACCTCGAGGACTTCGACCCCGGCCACTCCGACGACTGCCGGCGGTCCGCTCTGAGCTTCCTGTCGGCGTGGACGATCCGGCTGCACCGGCTCGGCTTCGAGTCCGGCGTCTACTCCAACGTGGCCGCCGCGATCCACGCGCTCGACTTCGCCGACACGGTGTCACCCGGCTCCTACGTGATGCCCGACCAGGTCTGGTACGCCTGGGCGAACGGCCGCGCGGACACCTGGATCCCTCGGAAGTGGGTGCGGTCGGAGAGCTGGTCACCCGGGGGCCGCGTGCACCAGTACGAGCTGGACACCGAGGCGACCTACGGCGGTGTCACGCTGCGGATCGACCGCAACTACCTCGACGTGGGCCGCGGCTCGGTCGCTCCGAAGGCCGCCCCGTCGTGCGGGGTCCGGATCGACTTCGACCGCTACCGCCGGCTCGCTCGTGGCGCCACGGGCGCGCAAGTGAAGGCCGCCCAGTGCCTGCTCAAGCGCAAGCGGGTGTACGACGGACGCGTGCACGGCCGCTACGACCGGGCCACGCTCCGGGCAGTCCGCTCGTTCCAGCGGACGCGGGACCTCCGGGTCACCGGCCGGATCACGACGCCGACCTGGACCGTGCTGCTGACCGAGGGTGCCTCCCCGGTGCTCAAGCACGGTTCCGCGAGTGACGCCGTACGCCGGTTGCAGAGGGGCCTGAACGCAGCGGTCCGCGCGGACCAGCGGGTGACGGGCTTGTTCACGGCGCGCACCACCCGGGCGGTGATCCGCTACCAGCGGCTGAACGGCCTCCCGCGGACCGGCGTGGTCGCCGACGACACCTGGGCGTCCCTTCAGCACTGACCCGGCACGTCATCCGTTCCGCGCGCCACAGGTCGCGGAGCGGATGACGTTATGCGAAGGCGGCGGGAAGGGTCCCGGACCAGGCGGTCCGCAGCTCACCGAGCGGGACCGAGAACTGGTCCTGCACGTCGAGGACGGCGTCGTCGCCGCGGCCGTCGGTGACCCCGATCCGGGCGTGCGCGAACCCGCGGGCGCTGCACATGTCGGTGAACCGGACCTCCTCGGACCGGGGGACGGCGACGATCGCCCGGGCGGCCGACTCGCTGAACAGTCCGACGAACGGCTCGAGCTCGTCGGGGAGCCACACCCGCGCGCCGACCCCGTTCCGGAGACAGGACTCGACCAGCGCCTGCGCGAGACCGCCGTCGGACAGGTCGTGCGCGGCGTCGATGAGCCCGTCGCGCGAGGCGTTGATCAGGATGTCGGCGAGCTGCTTCTCCGCGGCCAGGTCCACCCGGGGCGGCGTACCGCCGAGGTGGCCGTGCACGACATGGGCCCACTCGGACCCCGACAGCTCCACGTCGGTCGTGCCCAGCAGGTAGATCTGCTGGCCCTCGGCGACGAAGCCGGACGGCGTACGACGGGTGACGTCATCGATCACGCCGAGCACCGCGACCACCGGCGTGGGCAGGATCGCGGTGTCGCCGGTCTGGTTGTAGAGGCTCACGTTGCCGCCGGTGACCGGGACCCCGAGCTGCTGGCAGCCGTCGGCCAGGCCGCGGGTGGTCTCCGCGAACTGCCACATCACATCTGGGTCCTCGGGCGAGCCGAAGTTCAGGCAGTCGCTGATCGCGAGCGGCCGGGCGCCGGTGGTGGCGACGTTGCGGTAGGACTCGGCGAGCGCGAGCTGCGCGCCGGCGTACGGGTCGAGCTTGGCGAACCGGCCGTTGCAGTCGGTGGACACCGCGACGCCGAGGTTGGTGTCCTCGTCGACGCGGACCATCCCGGAGTCCTCGGGCTGGGCGAGCACGGTGTTGCCCTGCACGTAGCGGTCGTACTGGTCGGTGATCCAGGACTTGTCGCACAGGTTCGGGCTGGCCACCATCCGCAGCAGGGTGTCCTTCAGGTCTGCCCCCGTCGACGGCCGCTGCAGGTCCTCGGCGCGGTCGGCCTGCAGGGCGTCCTGCCAGTCCGGCCGGGCGAACGGGCGCTGGTACGTCGGGCCCTCGTGCGCCACGGTCCG
>JAICRS010000066.1 GCA_025966335.1 Nocardioidaceae bacterium | reverse complement strand
TCGTCGAGTCGCAACAACCGCGCCAGGTGGATGGCGTCCTTGGCATCGGTCTTGACCCGATCGCCCGACGGCTTCTGCAGCTTCGACGGGGCCGCGACCACGCACCGGATCCCCGCAGCAGCCAGGTGTCGATGCAGCCCGAACCCCGTCGGCCCGGCCTCATAGGTCACCGCGACCGGACCCGCCAGGCCCTGGATCCAGGATCGGATGTGCTCATACGACGGGGTCAGCTTCGTCTGGACCAGCTCGCCCGTGACGCCATCGATCGCCGCTGCCGCGACAGATCGTGCGTGCACGTCGAGCCCAACGCTCGTACGCTCGGTGAACACCGGGGCCTCCCACAACTGTTGGATAGGCCGAGCAGGCCAGCCCTGCTCGGTAACCCACGACCATTTGTGAGTGGGGCCCCGGCCCGCAACCCTCAGGAGCCCTGAGCGGTCACTCCATACCGTCTAGCAAGTCCTCAATTCGGCATGTCCGGTCGTTGGATCGACCGGCCATGCACGGGCTCAGTACGGCTGCTCTCGGAGCCGGTACACGCCACGGCCGACACGTATGAGGTCGTCGTAGTGACCGATCCCTGGGCCTTGCGAATCTGCACCCATGTGGCTGCTCACCATTGTTCGGACCGTGGATTCGGCGTACGGGCTGCCCCGGCGTCGCATCTCTACAACGACCTGCTCCAAGGTCACCTCATGACGGCCAGAACGCGTCATGAGAACGCCGATGCTCGCCAGAATCTCGGCACGCGCCCCGCCCTGTGCTCGCCGTCGTGCGTTCGGCTCGGCGCGCCTCTCGACCAGCCGCGGGGATTCAGAAGCCTGCTGTATTGCACGCTGGGACTGGAGTGCAGATGCGGCGAGCCCGGGGGCGTTGGGTCTCGACCGTGAGGCGTACAGGGTGATCCCTCAGCCACAGGTGCAGCTACAGCACAGGTGGTTGAAACCGCCCGAGCGAATCACCGATGCCTTCGTCATCAGCCACCCTCCTTCGGGTAGGCCTCAGGATGTCGATCTCGACTTGGTGGTCACGGCGTCTGCCCATCACGGACATGCAGGGCGGGGCGGCCCGAGGCGGACAAGAACGTGTCCAGATCGGGTTTGGCCACACGATGGTTGGCTCGGAAGAACTTGCACTGGATCGCGGCCAAGCCGTCTCGGTCGCGGTGCCTGGCGACGATGTCGATGCCCGTGTCCGGCCGGTTGCCCCGCTCCGGCCACTCCGACCACAGCCACACGTCGGAGAAGCGAGCGACCCACTCCGGGTCGGTCTGCAAGAAGTTCAGGACCAGGCGCTGGAACTTGTCGCCCTTGTCACGTTTATCCAGCGCCGCCCCGCGCAGCTCATCGAGCACCGCGTGGATCGTGACCGACATGGCGTCATCCTGCTTCATGGGCCACAGCGGTTCAGCGCAATGCCCCTAGACTGCTCCTCGAGGGTCTGGAACCGGGTCGAATTACAGTCGAGTTATCCGGATGTTTATCCCGACGTGATTCCCGACCCCCCGCCTCCGTAGCTCAGCTGGATAGAGCGACAGACTTCTAATCTGTTGGCCGCAGGTTCGAATCCTGCCGGGGGCGCACTGCCGGGGGCGCCGAACGAACATCAACGAAGGGGTCGCGCAATCCGCGCTCCTTAGGCTAGCCTTACCTATGTGATCGTCTGCCACTGCGAAGTCGTCTCGGACCGGGACGTCGCCACCGCCCTCCGCGAGGGCGCCAGGAACCTGTCCGAGGTGTGCAGGCAGACGGGTGCGGGCCAGAACTGTGGGACCTGCATCTTCTCGGTGAAGCAGCTGGTGTGCCAACATGAGCAGGTCGTTCCCGGCCCGCTCGTGGAGGTAGACCTTGCAGCCAGTTAGCCCCCGCATCGTCGAGATGCTCAACGATGCGCTGACGTTCGAGCTCACGGTCACCAACACCTACTTCTTGCACGCCAGGATGCTGGACAACTGGGGTCTCCCCCGGCTGGGCAAGGTGTTCTACGACCTGTCCATCGACGAGATGCGCGACGCCGACTCGTTGATCAACCGGATCCTGATGTTCGACGGGCACCCGAACCTGCAACGGCTCGGCGCGATCAAGGTCGGCGAGGACGCCGAGGAGATGCTCCGACTCGCCTTCGACAGCGAGAAGGAGGCGGTGGCGCAGTTCAACGCCTCGGCCAAGGAGTGCCACGAGCTCGGCGACCACGGTACGGCGGACGTCTTCGAAGACATGGTCCGCGACGAGGAGAAGCACGCCGACTGGTTCGAGAGCCAGCTCGACGCGATGTCGCTGGTCGGCGTTGCGCAGTACCTCGCCCAGCAGATCGACGCCGGCGAGTCCCCCTCCTGAGCCTCACCCCGTCCCTACCGGATGGTCAGACCACCTCGAACCGCTCGGTGTGGATCCGGTTCAGCGGGATGCCACGGTCTCGCAGCTGCTTGCCCACGGCGATCACCATCGGCGGTGGACCGCACAGGAAGTAGTCGTGCTGCTTGCTGTGCCGGGGCAGACACCGGTCGAGCAGCTCCGCGTCGATCCTGCCCTGCTCACCTTCCCAGTCCTCCGGCGGCGACTCGAGCACCGGCGTGACCGTCAGGTCGAGCCCCTCCCTGAGCCGGTCGACCTCCGCGTGAAGCATCAGGTCCTCCAGGCTGCGGGCACCGAGCAGCAGAAGGTGTGGCCGCGGGTCGCGGCGCTGGTTCAGCGTCCGCAACATGCTGACCATCGGGGTCACCCCAACCCCTCCGGCGATGAACACGAAACCTTCCGATGAGTCCAGCCCCTCGATCGTGAACCGGCCGTACGGCCCGTCCATGAACACCCGACGGCCCGGACGCAACCCACGCAGCAGCTCGCTGAAGTCCCCGAGGGCCTTGATCGTGAACTCCTTGCGGTGCGGCGCGTCGGCGGTCGACGCGATCGTGAACGGGTGCTCCTCGAACACGAACGACGACGAGCCGATCTTCAGCCAGGCGAACTGGCCGGCCTTGAACCGGACGCCCTCATGGCCGTGCGCCTTCATCGCCAGAGTCACCGCGTTCCCGCTGACCGGGATGACCTGGTCCACGATGTAGGAGCGCCGGTGGGCGCGGACCGGCAACCACACCCATCGCCGGGCCGCGACGGCGAGCACGACCAGCCCCATCAGCACGAACCAGATGGCCGTCAGCACGTTGGCGCTGAGCTGATCGAGCCACCAGATGTGCAGCCACGCGCCGAGGAACACGATGGCCGCCAGCGCGATGTGCAGCATCCGCCAGCCCTCGTAGCGTGGTTGACGCCGTTTGCGGCGCAGGGCGAATCCGACGACCGTGGCCAGCGCAACGGTCGAGATCGTGGCCGCCCAGGCCGCGGCGGTCGTGTCCCGCAGATCGAAGATCGAGAGCCCGCGCGGATCGTGGAAGACGATGAGGACGACGTGGCCGGCGACGAGAGCCACCGCGCAGAGGGCGACCACGCGATGCATCCGCAAGATCGTCTCGATCCCGAACGACGCCACCAGCGACGGCACCCGCGCCATCAGCACCAGCGCCACCACCAACAACGAGAAGGCGAGCAGTCCCGTGTCGGTGGCCGAGATCGCGAGCAGGTCGTCCCCCGGGTCCCGACCCACCACCCAGACCAGCACCAGCGGAACGATGATCACCGCGAGGTACCCGACGAGCCACGCCGCTCGCCCTAGTCGAGCCGCACGGCCGCGCATGTGCGCCTCCCTGTCCGTTGACTCTTCACAGGCAGCATCTCCTTCTCGTCGGCATCGTTGACTACTTCGCTGTCACCGCCCTGCTGGCCGAGCCGCCACCACTGCTGGTGACCGTGATGTTCTGCGGGTTCGACGGCCAGTCCAGCTCGCCGCGGTACCGGCCGCCGCCGTCGTTCGACAGGGTGCCGATCAGCGCTCCGGAGGAGGTGACGACCACCCTCAGCGTGACCGTGGAGCTGGTGCTGCTCGCCTCGACCCGCAACGACTCGCCGTCGTACTCCGCGCGCTGGACCGAGACCGAGTCGGTGGCCTGGGTGGCCGGATTCACGGTGAGTACGGCGCTGCGTGTCGCGCCGCCCAACGTGGCTCCGATGGTGGAGGTACTCGTCGTGGTCACCGACTGCGACGCCACCGGGAAGGTCGTGCTGGTCTGCCCGGCGGGAACGGTGACGGCCGCCTGGACCGTGGCAACTCCGGCGTTGCTGGTCGTCAGCGTGACGGAGGCGCCTGCGGTCGGGGCCGGTGCGGTCAGCGTCACCGTTCCCGTGGAGGAAGCCCCACTCGTCACCGTTCCCGGGTTCAGGGTCAGGCCGGACACGGCCGGTCCGGCTGCGCTGGGGGGCGAGACAGTGAGTGTCGCCGCACGGGAGACGCCACCGTGGGCACCGATGACCTGCACGTTCGTCGAGGTCGTGACGGCGTGCGTCGTGACCGTGAACGTCGCGATGCTGCTGCCCGCGGGCACCGTCACCGACGGTGGGACCGTCGCGGCTGCGGTGTCACTGCTCGACAACGAGACCACGGCACCGCCGACGGGAGCAGCCGCCGAGATGCTCACTGTCCCTGTCGACGGGTCGCCACCGACGACCGCGGACGGAGCCAGGGTGAGTGTGGACAGCGTCGGTGGAGCGGGCGGCTGGTCGTCGGGGCTGACGGTGAACACGAACGTGTCCGACGACGAACCGAGCGTCGCGGTCAACGTGACCTGCGTCGGTTCGGTCACCTGCCCCGCGAACAACCGGAAGTTCGCGAACGCCGCACCCGCCGGGACCGTGACCGAGGCGGGGACGCTCGCCCCGGACGCCGGATCCACGGACAGTGCCACATCCGCGCCGCCAGCGGGTGCCGCGCCGGTGAGCTGGATGGAGCCGGCGATCTCCTGTCCGCTGTCGAGGGTGTCCGCACCGGGGCAAGGGTCCTGGCACGGTGGCGCGCCGAGCCACACGGATGCGACGCCGACGGTCCCGCCCGGCACGGTGAAGGACGCCGGGGTCGACCAGTCGGTGACCGCCGCGGTGTCCGGCCCGGAGTTGCCTTGGACCGCGTGCACCCGCCAGAACTTCGTGCCCGGAGTCAGCGACAGGATCGTCACCTGCGAGGCGGTGGTGCGCGCCTGCGCCTCGATATCGGCTAACGAGGTGCTCGGGGAGTTGTCGATGTCGTAGCCGAGGTCCTGGGGGTTCGGAACGTCGGTCCAGTCCAGCGTCACGGGCAGCGCGACGGTCTCCCCGCCGACAGGTGACACCGCAGTCGGGGGCGGCGGCAGCGGCGCATCGAAGGAGATGGTGAAGGTGACCGTGTTGGACGGTAGGCCCCGGTTGCCGTTGGCATCGATCGCGGTCACCCGCGCGAAGTACGTGCCCTGGGAACAGCCGTCACAGAAGTCGCCGATCGTGATCCCACGGCTGGTGTCGGTGATGTTGTCGAACTTGATCGAGCTCGCCGGGAAGGTGGAGTCCTTCGAGGCGAGCAGCTCGTACTTGGCGGCCCGCTCGGCAGCTGTCCAGAACAGCTCGAAGTTCTCGAACGGGTGGAAGGTGTCGCCGTACGGCGGCAGGCTCAGCACAGGTGTGCCCGGCTGACCGGTACCGGTGCCGGTGACGGTGAAAGTGCTCGGTGCGGAGAACGTGCTCGACCGCAGCTGCCCGTCGACGGCCTGGACCCGCCAGAAGTACGTGCCGTTCGGGATCCCGCTGACGGTGTCCTGGGTGACGTTGGGCAGCGTGGAGTCACGCAGCACCAGGGTCGAGAAGGTCGAGGTGGTGCTGACCTGCCAGTTGTAGCCGCCGTTGGCCGACAGGGTCGGGTCGAACTCCTCGGTCCAGTCGATCGTGAACGGTGTGGTGACACTGGCACCGTTCGCCGGAGCGAGCAGGGTGGGCGCGTTCGGCCCCGTCGACGTGTCCGGTTCGGGGACGGTCACGGTGAACGTGCGGGTGACCGAAGTGGCCCGCGCGTCCGTCAGCCGGATCGTGAAGGTGAAGCTGCCGGCCGTGGTCGGGGTGCCGGTGATCCGGACGAGCGGTCCGTCCGGGTTGTCCTGGACGAGGGACATCCCCGGTGGGAACGCTCCCGCGCTGCGGACCCAGGTGTAGGGCCGGACCCCGCCCGTGCCGTCGATCCACAGGTTCGAGAACTCTCCTACGGCGAGCTGCCCCCAGGCCTGCGGGACGATCGCCAGCGTCTGTGCCGGGTTGATCGTGATGCTGTAGCTGCGGGTCGCGGTCAGGCCGTTCGCGTCGGTGGCCCGGACCGTGAAGGTGGTCGTCTGCACAGTGGTCGGGGTGCCGGTGATGGTGGCGTTGACCGCCTTGTTCGGGCTGGATCCGTCGTTCTGGTCCACCAGCTGCAGCCCGTCGGGGAGCTGGCCGGTGATCACCTCGAAGTGCACCGGCCCCAGCGCGTCGGGCCCGAACGTGAGCGTGCTGGTGGTGCTGGAGAAGGTGGTGAAGTCCGCGCCCACGAAACCCGACCCGAGCGCGGGGTCCACCGGGGTGATCCGCGGCGACGTGTCAGGTGGTGGAGGCGGCGGGGGCGGTTCGGTCACGGTGCAGCCGTCCAGCGTGGCCACCCGGGGAGTCGCGGACCCGTCGTTGACGTCGATCGTGCAGTCCGCAGGGCTGGTGTAGCCGCTCCGGGAGATCCGGAACCGGCCGGAGCTGCTGCTCTGCCCCATCACCACCCCGTCCACGGTGATGGCCCGGTTGGCAGCCGCGGTGCCCTCGACCCGGAGCCGGCTTCCGGACACCTCGGCGCGCGAGACCGAGACCGCGCCGTAGGCAGGCGGAACCAGTGTCGCGGTCACGAGGAGCGCGACCAGCGGAACGAGTCTGCGCCCGAGACTGCGCATCTGTCATCACTTCGATCGGCCGGAGAGAGTGAACCCCGGTCAGCAGTACGGCGGCGCGGGCGATCCGGATTTCGTGGGGCCGCGGTTTTCGCCGGTGGTCCGTACCAGCGGCGGGCCGTTGTTGCGGGTGGTCGCGTGTCGGTCGCGATTAGCCGGGCCTCATCGGGATACAAAGAAGGCTGGTGAGTGAAGCTGGGCCTGCGAAGTATGAGCTCGCGGGGCCAGGTGCCGAACCGGCCCGGAATGGGTGAAGGCCCCGCAAAGTATGAGTTTGCGGGGCCTTCGGTTCGACCGGGCTGCGACGTTCCCGGCCATCGGTCGAGAACCTCGGTCGGCGGGCCCCATCGCGAGCCGCCCCGGAAGGTTGCCCCTCCGGTCTGACCAAGCCTTTCCGGCCGATCCGCCTCCGGGCGAACCCGACGGCGTGAGAGAAGTTCTATCGCTCAGGAGCCAGTCTCCGCAAGGGATTCCGCAGAACTTCTCCGACGACTTCGGAGGGGATCGGCGTGTCCGGGCGGACACGCCGGAATCGCACGAGTTATCCCCAGCGGCTGTCCACAGACTCGACCGCCACGGCTACTCCTCGAGGGCGGCCTGGATCGCCTCGTCGGTCTCGGTGACGAGCTCGTCGATCGTGGTCGCCTCGACCTTCTCGCCGTCGACCAGCACCGTCGGCGTGCTGTTGATGTCGTCCTTCGAGGCCCGGTCGGAGGCGTTCTTGACCCACTGCTCGAAGCTGCGGTCCTCGATGCCCTGGGTGATCGCTGACCGCTCCGCGCCGGCCCGGATCGCGAGGTCGACCAGCTGCTCGTCGGACAGCCCGTCGGTGCCCTCAGCGGGCTGGTTCACGAAGAGCAGGTCGTGGAACTCCTTGGCCACCTCCGGCCCAGACGTGTCGAGCACCACGCCGACCGCGTTCATCGCCCGGGTGGAGTAGTCGGTGCCGTTGGAGGCCCGGTCCAGGAACGAGATCATCTGGTACTCCACCAGGACATCGCCCTGGTCGACGTACTCGGTGAGCATGTCCTGGCTGGCGGTCTCGAACTGGCCGCAGAACGGGCACATGAAGTCCTCGTAGATCTCCACGGTGACCGGCGCCGCGGCCTGGCCGTACGGCAGCGCGTAGCTGTCGACCGCACCCGCGGGCGGAGTCGACGCCTCACCGGTGGTGTCCCGGCTCGACTGCACGGCCACGGCGATCGCGACGATCAGCGCGAGGACACCGATCACCGCCGCGCTGACGACCAGCACCCGCCGGCGTCGCTCCTTCGCCTCCTGCTCCTTGCGGATCGCGGCGGCGCGTTCCGCGGCGCGTTGGGCGTTCGCCTGCTTGGTGGCGTTGGACTGCTTCTTCGACATCAGTGCGTGCTTTCTACGGGTTCACTGTGGGGAGGACACGATTGTCCAACGCCCATGGTGTCCGTGGCCGCCAAACCAGCCAGCCTGACAGCAAGAGGAGACCAAAGTCCCGAGCTATCTCCCACGGGTACTTCGCGCTGGCGTTCTCAGCCGGCCCGCCTCCGCCGCCGAAGCAGCCGCACTCGATCTCCAGGCCGCGCGCCCAGGCGGCTGCGATGCCGACGATGAATGCGACCAGCAGCAGCGCCGAGAGCACGGCGGAGATGCGGGTCAGCAGCCCGAGTATCAGCAGCAGGCCGACCAGGACCTCGACGATCGGCAGCGCATACCCGACGGTGGGCACGATCGACTCGGGGAGCAGCTGGTAGGCGCGCACCGCGCGGACGTTCTCGGCCGGGTCCGGGATCTTCAGCAGTCCGGCGACCAGCCAGACTCCACCGACGACGAGGCGGGCGAGTACGCCGACCCACGGCACGATCTTGCGACCGGCGGCAGGCCGGACCCCGGTTGCTGACACGACAGTCCCCCGTTCGACTAGCGACTCGTCGGAGGCAACTGTAGGCGGGGGCTCCACCGGAGGGTGAGTAGGGTGCTACACGTGAATGACCGTCTGGTGTGGATCGACTGTGAGATGACCGGCCTCGACCTCGGTGCGGATGCGCTGATCGAGGTGGCGGCGCTGGTGACCGACTTCGAGCTCAACGTCATCGGGGAAGGCATCGACGTCGTGATCAAACCTCCCCAGGAGGCGATCGACCAGATGGACGAGTTCGTCCGCAACATGCACACGGTCTCCGGACTGCTCGCCGAGCTCGACAACGGCGTCACCATGCAGGAGGCCGAGGAGCAGGTGCTCGGTTACATCCGCCAGCACTGCGCCGACGGCTCCCGGCCGCCGCTGGCCGGCAACACCGTGGCCACCGACCGGTCGTTCCTGGTGCGGGACATGCCCACCCTGGAGAGCTTCCTGCACTACCGGATCGTCGACGTGTCCTCGATCAAGGAGCTCTCGCGGCGGTGGTACCCGCGGGCCTACTTCAACTCCCCGGCGAAGACCGGCAACCACCGGGCGCTCGCCGACATCCAGGAGAGCATCGAGGAGCTGCGCTACTACCGCGCGGCCGTGTTCGTGCCACCACCGGGACCGGACTCCGATGCGGCCAAGGCGCTGGCCAAGGAGCACGGTGGGGCGCTGACCGGCGCGGCCGTGGAGACCCCTCCTCCCCCGCCGCCGGTGTCGGACCCCGGTCCGGGCAGCGCGTAGAAACAGGTACACTGTTCGCTGCTTCGGCTTCTCGGACCGACCGGTCGTGAGGGGCCGACGTGACTGTTCGGCAGTCACACGCATGGTGGGCGTAGCTCAGTTGGTAGAGCGCCGCGTTGTGGTCGCGGATGTCGCGGGTTCGAGTCCCGTCGTTCACCCCGAAGGAAAAGAAGGCCCCCGTCGTACGACGGGGGCCTTCTCGTGTGCTGGGTCAGCCGGCTAGCACGGGTTCACCGCGGTGACCGTGAAGCCCTGCCCGTCCACGGCCGGGTCGGTGACCATCTGGATCGAGCCGGTCGAGGTGGTGATGCACGGCGAGTCGAACTCACGCTTCGCCGTACCGGTGTAGGTGGCCAGCGTGGTGCCGTTCGCGTCCTTGACGTAGACGTAGTCGTAGTTGTCCTCCATGTCGAGCATCGCGAAGTGGAAGGAGAACCCGGCGCTGCCGTTGTCGTAGGTCCAGGTGCAGTCGCCGTTGTGACCGTAGGGATGCGGCGACTCGATCGGCAAACTGGCGTCCGCGTCGCCCACGCACGGCGGCGGGGGCGGCGTGCCCTCGGTGCAGTCGGCGTGCACGCCCACCGCGTCCCAGGCCGCGCCGACCGCGTCGCGGCTCTTCTTGGCGACTGCGGAGGTGGCGTTGCGTGCGTCACAGAAGTTGGCGTACTCGGGAAGCGCGGTGAACGCCTGGTAGTAGACCTGTGCCGCCGTCTCCAGACCCACCTTCGGGACGGTGACGGAACAGTCCTCGGTGTGCGTGGCCGGGCGCAGCGCGGTTGCCGTGCAGCCGGCGTTCTGGCCACCCATGGCCGTCAGGTAGTAGGCATGGTTGGCGATCCCGCTGTTGGTGTGCACGCCACCGCCGTCCGCGGTCCCGGTGTACTTGTCCACCACGTGGTCGGGGTCGCCGAACTCGCCGGGGTCGGCCATGTTGCGGAAACCTGCGCGGGCGGGGGTGTCGGCGTTGATGACGTCCTCACCGATCCGGAAGTCCGGCTCGCCGGCCGGGTCGAGGCTGTTCTCCTCGGCGTAGAACTCGATGGTGTTGCCCATCATGTCGCTGAACGCCTCGTTGAGAGCACCGGACTCGTTCTCGTAGATCAGGTCCGAGGTGAAGTCGGTGACACCGTGGGTGAGCTCGTGGCCGTCCACGTCGAGCCCGCCCGAGAGCGGCAGGCAGCCCTTGCCGTCGCCGTCCCCGTAGGTCATGTAGGCGCCGTTCCAGAAGGCGTTGCAGTAGCGGTTGCCGTAGTGCACGAGCGACAGGATCTGCATGCCGTTGTCGTCGATGCTGTCGCGGCCGAACGTGTCCTGGTAGAAGTCGTCGACCACGCCGGCGTAGTAGTGCGCGTCGACCGCGGCGGCCTGGCTCGGGCTGCCGGGTCCCTGGACCAGGTCCCACACGTCGTCGGAGTCGCTCATCAGGACCGGGTCGAGCTTCTGGTTCTGGGCGTCGTAGGTGATCTGCCGGTCGTCGGCCGAGAGCAGCTCGAACAGGCCGGTGTCCGCGTTCTGGGTGGTGTCGATCTGCTTGGTGTCGCCCTTCACACCGACGCCTTCACCGTGCGCGAGCTTGTCGAAGGCCTTGTTCACCTTGCCGGTGGCGGCGTCGATCCAGCGGACCGGGCGCTCGGCGCGGCGGATGCTCTCCACCTCGTAGAACAGGTGCCCGCTGCGCGGGTCGATCCGCAGCTCGTTGCTGAAGTCACCACGCTTGCCGATCTTGCCCTGGACGATGCCCTTGGCCTTGCCCTTGCTGATCTTGACGTCGTTCTTCGGCTGCAGGCCCGGGAAGTAGGCACCGATGACGGTGTCGACCTGCCCGGAGGCGTCGCGGATCACGGTGATCTGACCGCCGAACACGGTGGCGTCCTCGACGATCTGCTGGTAGCGGGTCGAGGTGCGGCCGTCCGGGAAGGTCGCGGTGTGCAGCTCCTTCATGTCGGCAGGCAGCGTGAAGTCGCGGGCGTCCTGACCGCTCAGTGCGAACGAGCCGGCGGGCGATGCGCCGTCCTGCTGTTGGACGGCGGGTGGGGCGATGGCGGACGAGGTGCCGGCCGTGACGACGGTGGTCGTCGCGGCGAGCACGGCGGCAGCCGACATCGCGAGGAACGAGCGATAGTGCATCGAGGAATCCCCTTAACGGTGTGACGCGACGGGGTGATGTCGCGCATGAACCCTGTCACGTTAAGGGCGGCTTCGCCGGAGTTCGATGCAAGGGCCCTGCAGCCTTGTGCGTTGCACGAAGCTGCAGAATCGCCGGCTCAGCCCTTGGAGACGACCCGGGTCGGCGCGCCGTGCACGGCGGGGATCTGACCCATCCGGCCCTTCTGGAAGTCCTCGAAGGCCTGCATCACCTCGGCCTTGGTGTTCATCACGAACGGGCCGGCCCAGGCCAGCGGTTCACGGATCGGCCGGCCGCCGAGGACCACGACCTCCATGGTCGGCGTACGACCCTCCTGACCGTCCGAAGCGGCGACCGTGACGAAGTCGCCGGCGCCGAGAACGGCGAGCTGCCCGGCGCGGATCGGACGCTTCTCGAGGCCGACGGTGCCCTCGCCGGCGAGCACGTAGACGAGTCCGTTGAACTGCGGGTTCCAGGGCAGGTCGAGGCGTGAGCCGGGCGTCAGGCTGCCGTGCACCATCGTCATCGGGGTGTACGTCGAACCCGGCCCCTCGTGCCCGTCGACGTCACCGGCGATGACTCGCACCAGCGCACCAGCGTCGGAGGTGGCGACCAGGCCGATCCTTCCGGCCTGCAGGTCCTGGTAGCGGGGCGCGACCATCTTCTGCGCGCGCGGCAGGTTCACCCACAGCTGCAGGCCGTGGAACAGCCCGCCCTGGGTGACCAGCCACTCCGGCGGCGCCTCGATGTGCAGCAGCCCGGACCCGGCGGTCATCCACTGGGTGTCGCCGTTGGTGATCGTGCCCCCACCGCCGTTGCTGTCCTGGTGGTCCATCACGCCGTCGAGCATGTAGGTGACCGTCTCGAAGCCGCGGTGCGGGTGCCACGGCGTGCCCTTCGGCTCGCCCGGTGCGTACTCCACCTCACCCATCTGGTCGAGGTGGATGAACGGGTCGAGCAGCGCGAGGTCGACGCCGGCGAACGCGCGGCGCACCGGGAACCCCTCACCCTCGTAGCCCTGCGGTGCGGTGGTCACGCTGACCACGGGCCGGACCGTGTCGCCCAGTCCTGGCGCCTTGATCCGCGGGAGAACGGTGAGGTCGTCGACGGTGACGGCTGGCATACGGTCCACACTCCTAGGTCGGTTCGTGTCCGGCACAACACTGGTTGAATCTTTAACATTCCTCAACGTGCCCGTCGGGGTGTCGTGGCGGCAGGTAGCGTGCAGGCGTGAACTCAGCGAGCCGGAACGAGAAGTACGACGTCGTCATCGTCGGCGGCGGCCACAACGGCCTGGTCGCCGCGGCCTACCTGGCCCGGGCCGGCGTCTCCACGCTGCTGCTCGAGCGACTCCCGCACACCGGCGG
>JAICRS010000132.1 GCA_025966335.1 Nocardioidaceae bacterium | reverse complement strand
TTCGAGCTGCCCGAGATCGACCTGGAGCCCGACGAGGCCGCGGTGATCGGCCTCGCCGCGCGGGTGTGGCAGCACGCCGGTCTGGCCTCGGCCACCTCCGACGCGCTGGTGAAGCTGAAGGCCGCAGGGGTCAGCGTGGACCGAGCCGCCCTCAACGTCGTACAGCCGCAGCTCGCCGTCGAGGAGCCGACCTTCGAGGCGTTCTGGGAGGCGACCCGCGCCCGCACCCCGGTCACGTTCGACTACCGCTCCTCCGCCTCGGCCGAGCAGCGGCAGCGGCACCTCCAGCCGTGGGGCGTGGTGTCCTCGCACGGCCGCTGGTACGTCGTCGGCCACGACACCGACCGCGCCGAGCCGCGGATGTTCCGGCTCTCCCGGGTCCAGGGCGAGGTCCGGACCGACGGCGAGCCGGGGGCGTACGACGTACCCGAAGGCACCGATCTGCGCGCGCTGACCCAGACCCTCGCTCCACCTGTCGCGGACCAGCGGGCGTGTCTGCTGGTCCGAGCCGACTGTGCGCACGGGCTGCGCCGTCACGCCAGACCGGCGACCTCCACGGACTCGCCCGAGGGCTGGGACCGGATCGAGGTCGACTTCGGCCGCACCGACGCGCTCGCCGACGAGGTCCTCGGCTACGGGGCCGATGTGGTCGTGGAGAGCCCGCCGGAGCTGCGTGCGCTGGTGGTCGACCGGCTGCGGGCCGTGGCCGGGACCGCCGGGAGTGCCTCGTGAGCGGGGGAGCGCGCGACCAGGTCGGCCGGCTGCTGGCGCTGGTGCCCTACATCCAGAGTCGCGAGGAGGTCTCCGTCGAGCAGGCGGCCACCGACTTCGGGGTCCGACCGGCCCAGATCGTCAAGGACCTCAACGTGCTCTGGTTCTGCGGTCTGCCCGGACTCGGCATGGGCGACCTGATCGACGTCGACATGGACGCCCTCACCGGCGAGGGCGTGATCCGAGTGTCCAACGCCGACTACCTCACCCGGCCGCTGCGGCTGGGCAGCTCGGAGGCCTCGGCGCTGATCGTCGCGCTGCGGGCGCTCCGGGACGCCAGCGACGAGTCGGTGCGCCCGGTCGTGGACCGCACGCTGGCCAAGCTCGAGGCCGCGGCCGGCGACGGGGCCGCCCTCGCCGCGCAGGTGGACGTGCGGATCGACGCGGAGGAGCCGCAGCTGGCCCGGCTGCGCACGACGCTGGCCGGCGCGGTCGACACCGGCCGGCAGGTGCGGCTCGGCTACTACGTCCCGGCCCGCGACGAGACCACCGAGCGGACCGTGGACCCGCTGCGGGTGGTCACCGCCGAGGGCAACACCTATCTCGAGGCGTGGTGCCACCTGGTCGAGGACCAGCGGCTGTTCCGGCTGGACCGGGTCTCCAGCGTGGAGATCCTCGACGCCCCGGTCCACGAGCACCCCGACCTGCAGCCGCGTGATCTGTCCGCCGGGCTTTTCCAACCCTCCCCGGACGACACCCTGGCGACGATCCGGCTCTCGCCGCAGGCCCGCTGGGTCGCGGAGTACTACCCGATCGAGAGCAGCACCGAGCTCGACGGTGGAGGCCTCCGGGTCACCCTCCGGGCCGGCGACACCGAGTGGCTGACCCGGCTGATGCTGCGGATCGGCGGCGCGGCCGTGATCGAGGAACCGGCGGACCTCGCCGGGCTCGTCCAGCGGGCGGCAGCCCAAGGTTTGCACAACTACGAGTGAGTTGACTGCCGTGTGACGCCGAGCGCGTACGATGGACCTGGCAACGAACCACGTTAAGAGGACGACATGACTGCTGTAGTGAATCCGATGGTCGCCGGTCTCGGCCCGACCGAGCTGTTGATCATCCTCGGCGTCCTGATCCTGCTCTTCGGTGCCAAGAAGCTTCCCGAGCTGGCCCGCGGCAGCGGCCGCGCCCTCCGCATCTTCAAGGCCGAGACCAAAGGCCTGATCGACGACGACGACGAGTCGAAGACCGAGGAGCAGAAGCAGATCGACGCGCAGAACCGGGCCGCCGAGGCACGGACCGTCGAGTCTGCCCACCCGACGACGGAGCAGCGCCCGTCGACCGACTCCGACCGCTGACCCCGGACTGAACGACCTCCCACCCGCCGTGTCGATCACCGGAGTCCTCGGCCTGTTCCGGGTCAAGCCGCACAACCCGATCGCCGACGACGGCAGGATGGCGCTGGCCGACCACCTGCGTGAGCTGCGCGCCCGCCTGCTGAAGGTCACGCTGGTGCTGGTCGCCGGCATCGTGGTCGCCTGGTTCTTCTACGGTCAGCTGTTCGAGCTGCTCTACGACCCCTACGCCCAGGCCGAGCGGCAGCTGGCCGCCGAGGGAGTGGACTCCACGGGCGTGATCGGCGGGATCGGCAACCCGCTGCTGCTCCGGCTGAAGATCTGTGCGCTGGCCACCGTGGTGCTCACCAGCCCGTTCTGGCTCTACCAGATCTGGGCGTTCATCGTGCCCGGCCTGCACCCCAACGAGAAACGCTGGACCCAGCTCTTCGCGGTCATCGCCGGCCCGTTGTTCATCGCGGGTGTGGCCGTGGCCTACTACGTGCTGCCCAAGGGCATCGAGGTGCTGATCGGCTTCACGCCGGGAACCCTGCAGAGCCTGGTCGAGTTCGGCGACTACTTCCGGTTCCTGACCCGGATGATGCTCGTGTTCGGCGTCGCCTTCGAGATCCCCCTGTTCGTCGTACTGCTCAACCTCGCCGGGGTGATCTCGGGCCGCGCTCTCGGCGCCCACCGGCCCTGGATCATCGTCGGCACGTTCGTGTTCGCCGCGGTGGCCACACCGTCGACCGACCCGTTCTCGATGGTGATGCTCGCACTGCCGATGGTGCTGCTGTTCGCGATCTCGGAGGTCGTGGCCCGGCTGGTCGACCGGCGCCGGGCACGGGCCGGGAACGCGCTCGCCACGCTCGACGACGACGAGATCTCGCCGCTCGACGACGACAGCTCCGACGACTACCGGCCCTCGAGCCTGCGCGAGGAGGACGACTGAGTGCCGGCCCCCGCCACCGTCGCCGGGGCCGACCCGTTCGACCTGCCCGAGTGGCTGGGGACCGGTGAGGTGACCTGGAGCGCGCAGTCGAGCGTGCGCGCCGGTCCCCGGGTCAGCGGTGAGCTGACCGCGGGAGACGACCGGCTCGCCTGTGACCTCCTCGCCGCCGACGAGGCGTTCCCGGTCCCTGTGCTCGACGAACGCTGGCGCCACGATGCGCACCAGGCGTGGACGCACGGGCAGGTGCTGCTGGTCGAGTACGACGGGCGGCTGACCCTGGCCGTGCCCGGGACCAGGTTCACCGCCGACCGGGTGCTGGAGACGCTCGGTCGGCTGGCGAAGGCCGTCGGCGTGAAGCCTGACCAGTTCGTGGCCACGCTCCGCCTCTGAGCGTCGCGGCGGGAAATGCGTCGGTTGCGCGTATTCTCGCGGCGTGGCCAGAGAGATCGCGCTGTTGACGAACCCGTCGGCCGGCAAGGGCAGGGGTTTCCGCTCCGCGGCGATCGCCCTTCCACGGCTGCGTGAGGCCGGGTTCGTCGTACGCGACCTGGCCGGCCGGGACGGTGACGAGGCGCTCGACCTCGCCCGACAGTGCGTCGCCGAGGGTGTGGAGAGCCTGGTCGTCTGCGGCGGCGACGGGATGGTGCACCTCGCGACGCAGGCCCTGGCCGGCACCGACACCAACCTCGGGATCATTCCCGCCGGCACCGGCAACGACGTGGCGCGCTACCTCGGCATCCCGCGCAACGACCCGCAGCTGGCCGCCGACGTCGTGGTCGGGTCGTTCGTCCGCACGATCGACCTGGCGCAGGTCGGCCCGGCGTACTTCGTCACCGTGCTCGCCTCCGGTTTCGACTCCAAGGTCAACGAGCGCGCCAACCGGCTGCGCTGGCCGCGCGGGCAGATGCGCTACACCCTGGCCACCCTTGCTGAGCTCCGCGTGTTCGAGCCGCTGCCCTACGTGCTGGAGCTGGACGGCGAGACCCGGCGTCTGGAGGCGATGCTGGTCGCGGTCGGCAACGGCCCCTCGTTCGGCGGCGGGCTGCGGATCACCCACGGCGCGGTGATGGACGACGGGCTGCTGGACGTGGTGGTGATCAAGCCGATGAGCAAGCCGGAGCTGGTCAGGACCTACCCGAAGCTGTACTCCGGTCGGCACGTCACCCATCCGCAGTACGAGCACCACCTGGTCCGCAGCATCACCATCGCCGCACCGGGCGTCGTCGCCTACGCGGACGGGGAGCGCCTAGGCTCGTTACCACTGACCGTGAACGTGGCCCCGAACGCATTGCGAGTGTTGGCCCCAAGATGATGGCACCGAGATGACCTCCCCTGCCGAGAGGTACGCGAGCTTCCGCCGCGACCAGATGTCGCCGGAGTTCCGGACGTTCTCCGACCTCTACGACTTCGCGCTCGACGAGTTCCAGGTGGCGGCGTGCCGCGAGCTCGAGGCCGGCAGCGGTGTCCTGGTCGCAGCACCGACCGGTTCCGGCAAGACGCTGGTGGGCGAGTTCGCCGTGCACCTGGCGCTCGCGCAGGGCCGCAAGTGCTTCTACACCACCCCGATCAAGGCGCTGTCGAACCAGAAGTTCAACGACCTCACCCGGCGGTACGGCGCGGACAACGTCGGCCTGCTCACCGGGGACAACACGATCAACGGCGAGGCGCCGGTCGTCGTGATGACGACCGAGGTGCTGCGCAACATGCTCTACGCCGGCTCGCGCACGCTGAGCGGGCTCGGCTACGTGGTGATGGACGAGGTGCACTACCTCGCCGACCGGTTCCGCGGCGCGGTGTGGGAGGAGGTGATCATCCACCTCCCCGAGTCGGTGGCCCTGGTGTCGCTGTCGGCGACCGTTTCGAACGCCGAGGAGTTCGGCGAGTGGCTCTCGACGGTCCGCGGCACGACCGCCACGATCGTCGAGGAGCGCCGCCCGGTGCCGCTCTACCAGCACGTGATGGTCGGCAAGCGGATGTACGACCTGTTCGCCGACGAGGAAGGCGGGGGACCGGAGGCGCAGGTCAACCCGGAGCTGATGCGGGTCGCCCGCGACGACTGGCGGGCTGGGCGTACGGCGGACCGGCGGACCAAGCAAGGGGCACCCCGTGGCCGGGCCGGGGCGCGGGGACAGGGCGTACGGCGGCCCCACCTGCCGAGCAGGTTCGACGTCGTGGAGCGGCTGGACAGCGAGGGGCTGCTGCCGGCGATCGTGTTCATCTTCAGCCGGGTCGGCTGCGACGCGGCGGTGACCCAGTGCCTGAACGCGAACCTGCGGCTGACCTCGACCGACGAGCGCGACGAGATCTACGCGTTCGTCGAGGAGCGCTGCGCGAGCATCCCGCAGGAGGACCTGCACGTCCTCGGCTACCACGACTTCCTCGACGGTCTGTGCCGCGGCATCGCCGCCCACCACGCCGGGATGCTGCCGACGTTCAAGGAGTGCGTGGAGGACCTGTTCGCGGCGGGGCTGTGCCGGGTGGTGTTCGCGACCGAGACGCTCGCGCTGGGCATCAACATGCCGGCCCGCTCGGTGGTGATCGAGAAGCTGTCGAAGTGGAACGGCGAGACCCACGCCGACGTCACGCCGGGGGAGTACACCCAGCTGACCGGGCGCGCCGGCCGCCGCGGCATCGACGTCGAGGGCCACGGCGTGGTGCTGTGGCAGCCGGGCCTCGACCCGAAGTCGGTCGCCGGGCTCGCCTCGACCCGGACCTACCCGCTTCGGTCGTCGTTCCGCCCGTCGTACAACATGGCGGTCAACCTGGTGAAGCAGGTCGGCCGGGCCACCGCCCGCGAGCTGCTGGAGTCGTCGTTCGCGCAGTTCCAGGCCGACAAGGCCGTGGTCGGGCTCGCCCGGCAGCTGCGCAAGAGCCAGGACGCGCTCGACGGCTACCAGGAGGCCGCCGAGTGCCACCTCGGGGACTTCATGGAGTACTCCACGCTGCGCCGCAGGCTCAGTGACGTCGAGGCCTCGATGGCCAAGGAACGCAAGGCCGACCGGCGCGACGAGGTGATGGCCTCGCTGGAGTCGCTGCGGCCCGGTGACGTGATCGAGGTGCCCGCCGGGCGGTACTCCGGGATGGCCGTGGTGATCGATCCCGGCATGAGATCGGACCGGGACGGTCCGCGGCCCTACGTGGTCACCGCCGACCGGCAGGCGCGACGGTTGTCGATGGTGGACTTCCCCGAGCCGGTCGAGGCGTTCACCCGGATGCGGATCCCCCGCAACTTCAACGGCCGCAACCCGCAGTCGCGGCGCGACCTGGCCTCCGCGCTGCGCTCGAAGACGCAGGGGTTCACCCCGCCGCCACCGCGCAAGGGACGGGCCGGCGCCCCGGCGAAGGGACACTCGGCGAAGGGCCGGGCGGCCCGGGACCGGCAGGCGGAGAGCAGCGAGCGCGAGATCAGCCGGCTGCGCGCCGAGCTGCGGGCGCACCCGTGCCACGGCTGCGCCGACCGCGAGGACCACGCCCGGTGGGCGGAGCGCTACCACAAGCTGAAGCGGGACAGCCGGACGCTCGAGCGGCGGATCGAGCAGCGGACCAACACCATCGCCCGCCAGTTCGACCGGGTCTGCGACGTGCTCACCACGCTCGGCTACCTCGAGAACGACGAGGTGACGCCCACCGGCCAGCGGCTGATGCGGATCTACACCGACATGGACCTCGTCGCGGCCGAGTCGCTGCGCAACGGCCTGTGGGACGACCTGTCACCCCGCGAGCTCGCGGCCGCACTCTCCGCGCTGGTGTTCGAGGCCCGCAAGTCCGACGACGCCGTCGCGCCCCGGCTTCCCGGCGGACGGGTCCGACAGACCCTGGCCGACATGGTGTCGCTGTGGGCCGAGCTCGACGCGCTGGAACGGGAGAACCGGCTCGACTTCCTGCGCGAGCCCGACCTCGGCTTCGCGTGGGCGGCCTACCGGTGGGCCGAGGGTTCCACGCTGGACGAGGTGCTCAGCGAGACCGACCTGGCCGCCGGTGACTTCGTGCGCTGGGTCAAGCAGCTGCTCGACCTCGCGGACCAGGTCGCCGATGCCGCCGGAGACACCGAGCTGCGCAAGACGGCCCGTCGTACGGCCGGAGCGCTGCGCAGGGGAGTGGTCGCCTACTCCTCGGTCAGCGACTGACGCTCAGGTGCTGACCGGGCGGTTCTCGTAGGGCGTCGACAACACGATCGTGGTCCGCGTCGACACGTTCGCGGCCCCCCTGATCCGCGCGAGCAGATCCTCCAGGTCCGTCGGCGTGGGGACCCGGATCTTGAGGATGTAGGACTCGTCGCCGGCCACCGACCAGCAGCTCTCGATCTCCTTGATCCCGCTCAGCCGCTCCGGTGCGTCGTCGGGCTGGGAGGCGTCGATCGGCCGGATCGAGATGAACGCGGTCAACGGGAGGCCGACCTGGTCGTAGTCGATGGTGGCGCCGTACCCCTTGATCAGTCCGCGGGTCTCGAGCCGCTTCACCCGCTGGTGCACCGCCGAGGTGGACAGGCCCGTCGCCTTGCCGAGGTCGGTGAACGACATCCGGCCGTCCGCCGAGAGCAGGGTGAGGATGAGCTGGTCGAGGTCTTCCACGCGTGACACCCTAGCGGCCGGTGGTGCTCGCTCCCGGCGTTCTTGACATGGAAGACTCGGCGCCGTGACCCAGCCTTCGCCGCACCGACTGATGCTGCTCGACACCGCCTCCCTCTACTTCCGCGCGTTCTTCGGAGTGCCGGACTCCGTGCGCGCGCCGGACGGCACGCCCGTCAACGCGGTGCGGGGTCTGCTCGACTTCATCACCCGGCTGGTCGGTGACTACCGGCCCACGCACCTGGCGTGCTGCTGGGACAACGACTGGCGGCCCCAGTGGCGGGTCGAGCTGATCCCGTCCTACAAGGCGCACCGGGTGGAGTACGTCGTACCGGGTGCTCCGGACGTCGAGGTCGTGCCCGACCCGCTCGAGGCCCAGATCCCGGTGATCGTCGAGGTCCTGGAGGCGTTCGGGATCGCGATCGTGGGCGCGGACGGCTACGAGGCCGACGACGTGATCGGGACGCTCGCGACCGGCGCGGGGATGCCGGTCGACGTGGTGACCGGGGACCGAGACCTGTTCCAGCTCGTCGACGACGACGCGGAGGTCCGGATCCTCTACACCGCGCGTGGCGT
>JAICRS010000245.1 GCA_025966335.1 Nocardioidaceae bacterium | reverse complement strand
TCGACCCGCTGCCCAACCTGCTCTTCACCCGCGACTCGAGCGTCTGGATCCGGGACCGGGTCGCGATCACGTCGCTGGCGATGCCCGCACGTGAGCGGGAGACCCAGCTGACCGAGCTGATCTACACGCTGCATCCCCGGTTCGCGGGCACACCGACGATCCACGGCTGGCAGCACGAGCACGTGGAGGGCGGCGACGTACTCCTGCTGGCTCCCGGGGTGATCGCCGTCGGGGTCGGCGAACGCACCACGCCCGCGGGCGCCGAACGGCTCGCCCGGCAGGTGTTCGGCGCAGACCTCGCGCACACGGTGCTCGCCGTGCCGATCACCCAGGAACGCGCCACCATGCACCTCGACACCGTCTGCACGATGGTCGACGTGGACAAGATCGTGATGTACCCCAACGTCGCCGACCAGCTCCAGGCGTACGCCGTCACCTGCAAGGACCGCAACGGCGACGCCGACAAGGACCTGATCCTGGAGATCGCCGACGCGGAGCCGTTCCTGGTGGCCGCGGCGAAGGCGATGAGCATCGACACGCTGCACCAGATCGACACCGGCCTGGACCCGGTCACCGCCGAGCGCGAGCAGTGGGACGACGGCAACAACACGCTGGCAATTTCACCGCGGGTCGCCGTCGCCTACGAGCGGAACATCGAGACGAACACCCGGCTGGAGGAGGCCGGCATCGAAGTTGTCGCAATTGCCGGATCTGAGCTCGGTTCCGGTCGCGGGGGGCCGCGCTGCATGTCTTGTCCGATCCGCCGCGAGCCCATCTGACGACTTGTAGCGTGGGGCCGTGGACCGATCGGCCCGAGCTCTCGGAGTTGGCCTCGTTGCGGTGATCGCCCTCGTGGTGGTCGCAGCGCTGACGAGCGCGCTGCCGGGCGACCCGGACCACACCGCTGCGCCGTCGGGCGTCACGTCGCAGCCGTCGCCGTCACCCTCGCCTCCCTCCCCGACACCGTCGGAGCCCCCCGGACCTCCGCTGCTGCTGCCGAACATGCGCAGCCTGAACGCCTCGGACCTGCAGGTCCAGGGCACCGGACCACGTCGGCTGCTCCGGTTCTCCGCGTCCCTGGCCAACCTCGGACCGGGCCCGCTGCTGCTGCGCCCGGTCAAGGGAACGTCCTGTCCCCGCGGACAGCATCCGGCCGACCAGCTGCTCCACGTCGACGGCAACGAGGACGGGGTCTACCAGGACAGGCGCGATCCGGTGGGCGAACGTCGTGAGGTCGGCTGCATGCTGGCGCACCCGGACCACGATCACTGGCACTTCGACGCGATGGCAAGCTATGCCCTGCGCCGCCCCGGCAGCACGACGCCCATGGTCTCCCGGGACAAGGTCAGCTTCTGCCTGCGCGACAACGTGCGCGTGCCGGGCCAGCCGGTGGTGGTGCGCCGCGAGCACTTCGGCGAGTGCAGTCGGCGCAGCCGGCAGGGCATCTCACCCGGATGGGTGGACATCTACACCTTCGACCTGAGCGGCCAGACACTGCGGCTGCCGCGCGGGGTCAACGGACAGCCGCTGTGCCTGGACCTCGAGGCGGACCCGCTGGAACTCCTCGCCGAGGCGGACGAGACCGACAACGCGACGTCGGTCGGGATCGTGGTGAGCGGTCGGCAGGTACGCCGGACCGCGCCGGGTCGGTGCCGGTAGCCGCGTCAGGCCGGGCAGCAGGCGGCCGCGGGAGCGCTCGGGCGGACCCGGACGCTCGCGAGCCCCGTGATCACCTGGCGTACCGAGGCGAGGGCGCGTTGCGCTGCGGCCGGCCGGCCGACGGAGCGGCTCAGGCCGGCGGCCCGTCGGCGCAGGGCGACCTCCCGGTGCAGGTCGTCGATGTGCGCCAGGGCGACGGCGTGGTCTACGTAGAGGTTCATGAGGTTGGTTCCTTTCAGCAGCACGCGGCTGCGGTCTTGTCGGTGGAGGAGTCGGTGGCAGAGTCGGCGCAACAGGTGCCGTCGCCGGCGACCTCGGACAGCCCGAGGTCGGCCTTGCCTTCGAGGTCGGGGCGGGCGTCACCGGTGACGGTGTAGACCTCCCACGGTTCGTTGCCCGGGCCGGTGACCCAGACCTTGTCCTGGACGGCGTAGCAACAGGTCGTGTTGTCCTCGACGCGGGTGGCGAGGCCGGCGTCGGCAAGCCGGTTGGTGGTGGCGGTGACCAGGTCGGTGTTCTCGACCTCGACGCCGAGGTGGTCCATCCGGGTGTCCTCGCCGGGTCGGCCCTCGAGGAGGACCAGCTTGAGCGGGGGCTCGGCGACCGCGAAGTTCGCGTAGCCGGGGCGCCGTTTGGCGGGCGTGGTGTCGAAGAGCCGGGAGTAGAAGTCGATGGCCGCTTCGAGGTCGGCGACGCGGAGGGCGAGCTGGACTCGGGACATGGCGGTGGTCCTTCCGGTGCAGTGCGGCTGATCCGCAGATATCGATGACTGTCGATATGAGAGATTGCCACGGACATCGATGCGTGTCAACATAGACAGGTGTCTATTTCTCGTGAGCTTCCGGTTCTGACGAACGACGTACTCGCCTGCTGCACCCCGCTGTCGCGGGAGCCGATGAGCGAGGAGCAGGCGCTCCAGGTCGCTCCGCTGCTCAAGGCCCTCGCGGACCCGGTCCGGCTGCGGCTGATGTCGATGGTGCTCTCCCACGAGGGCGGCGAGGCGTGCGTGTGTGACCTGACGCCGGCCTTCGACCTGTCCCAGCCGACGATCAGCCACCACCTGAAGGTGCTGCACGAGTCGGGGTTGCTGGACCGGGAGAAGCGCGGGGTCTGGGTCTACTACCAGGCCCGCCCCGAGGCGATGGCGGCGATGGTGAACCTGTTCGCCGCCGTCGGCGTCCCGACCGCCGCGAGCGCGGGCACCGCGTGAGCGACACCGTCCGCGAGGCCGCTCGCCCCGCGTCCGAGGACACCGCGGTCCTTCAGCGGCTGTCCACCCTGGACCGCTTCCTCCCCGTCTGGATCGGCGCCGCGATGGTGCTGGGCCTGGTGCTGGGTCGGCTGGTTCCGGGAATGGACGACGCGCTGTCCGCCGTCGAGGTGGACGGGGTGTCCCTGCCGATCGCGATCGGCCTGCTGGTGATGATGTACCCGGTGCTCGCGAAGGTCCGCTACACCGAGATCGGACAGGTCACGGCGGACCGACGCCTGCTGGTCTCGTCGGTGTTCCTGAACTGGATCCTCGGCCCGGCGCTGATGTTCGCGCTGGCCTGGCTGCTGCTGCCCGACCTGCCGGAGTACCGGACCGGCCTGATCATCGTCGGGCTCGCCCGGTGCATCGCGATGGTGCTGATCTGGAACGACCTGGCCTGCGGCGACCGGGAGGCCGCAGCGGTCCTGGTCGCGCTGAACTCCGTGTTCCAGATCGTCGCCTTCGCCGGACTGGGCTACTTCTACCTCGAGCTTCTCCCCGGCTGGCTGGGCCTGTCCCAGGCCACGGGCCTGGAGATCTCGATGTGGCAGATCGCCAAGAGCGTGCTGGTCTTCCTCGGCATCCCGTTGCTGGCGGGCTACCTGACCCGCACACTGGGCGAGCGCCGCAAGGGCCGCGACTGGTACGAGTCCCGGTTCCTCCCGAAGATCGGGCCGGCCGCGCTCTACGGGCTCCTGTTCACCATCGTGGTCCTCTTCGCGCTCCAGGGTGACACGATCACCAGCCAGCCGTTCGACGTGGCCCGGATCGCGCTTCCCCTGCTCGCCTACTTCGCGCTGATGTGGGCCGGCTCGTTCGCGCTCGGCTACGCGCTGCGGATGCCGTACGACCGGACCACGACGCTCGCCTTCACCGCCGCCGGAAACAACTTCGAGCTGGCGATCGCGGTCGCGATCGGGGTCTTCGGCGTGACCAGCGGCCAGGCGCTCGCCGGTGTGGTCGGCCCACTCATCGAGGTCCCCGTCCTCGTCGGACTCGTGTACGTCGCCCTGTGGGCGCGGCGTCGCTTCTATCCGGCCCAGGAGGTCACCCGTGCCTGACGTCCCCGAGGTTCTCTTCGTCTGCGTCCACAACGCCGGTCGCTCGCAGATGGCCGCCGCCCTGCTCGACCATCACGCACGAGGCCGGGTGCAGGTCCGGTCGGCCGGCTCCGAGCCCGCCGACCGGGTGAACCCTGCGGTCGTCGAGGTGATGGCCGAGCTCGGCCTCGACGTCTCCCGGGAGCTCCCCAAGAAGCTCGCCACCGAGGACGTCGCGACCTCGGACGTGGTGGTCACCATGGGCTGCGGGGACGCCTGCCCCATCTTTCCAGGCAAACGCTACGAGGACTGGACGCTGACCGACCCGGCCGGCAAGGGCCCGGACGAGGTGCG
>JAICRS010000015.1 GCA_025966335.1 Nocardioidaceae bacterium | reverse complement strand
GATGGACCTGCACCGGATCGAGATCGCGATCCGACCGGAGAACGTCGCCAGTCTGCGCGTGGTGGAGAAGCTCGGCTTCCTCGAGTTCGGTTACGCGCCGCGGTTCCTCCACATCGACGGCGCCTGGCGCGACCATCGGTTGTTCGCGATCACCGCCGAGGACTGTCCCGGCGGGCTTCTCCGCCGCTGGAAGACACGCGAAGGCTGAATTCACACCAGTCACACGAGTTCTCAGGCGACACACCGCGCCGCCTGCCGCCGCTTCTTCGTCGACGCTCTTATGGTCTGAACGTGGACTTGTCAGGAATCATCTTCGTGGTGCTCGCACTGGCGTGGGCTGTCTACTTGATTCCCAAGGCGCTCAAGCATCATGACGAGATCGCGCGCACCCGATCCATCGACCGGTTCTCCACGGCCATGCGGGTGCTCGCCCGCCGGGAGCCGGTGAACCGCCGCGACGCACGGCTGGTGGTGACCCCGCCGCGGCCGACGGCCTCGGCGGTTGCCGCGGTCGAGGCCAGCGCTCCGGCGGTCCCGGTGTCCGAGGACGGACGCCGCCCCGCGGCCCGTCCGCTCGCGCGCCGCGCGGCGGCCCGTGCTGCGGCTCGCCGCCGTCGCCACGTGCTGCTGTTCCTGGTGGCGGTCGACCTGATCGTCATCGGCGTCGCGGCCTTCGCGCTGGTTCCCTGGTGGTCGGTCGCGATCCCGGCCGCCCTGACCCTGGTCTACCTCGCACTCTGCCGGCGACAGGTCCGCCGCGAGAACGACGTGCTGTGGGACAACGCCGACGAAGCGCCGGTCGAGTCCGACATCGTTCCGCGCCGGGCCATCCGGGTCGAGGCGCCCTACGGCACTCCGCTCACCGGCCGCAACGACCAGGGCTTCGAGGAGGTCTCGCCCGACGAGGACACAGTCGCGATCTCCGCGGTGGCGGTCAGCGCGGCACTCGGCGCCGGCTCGGCCGCGGAGGCCGATGCCGCTGCTGCCCGCGCGCTCTCGCTGGAGACCGTCGCGGTCGCGGTGCCGACCGTGGACGGCGGATCGCTGTGGGACCCGCTGCCGGTCACGCTGCCCACCTATGTCGGCAAGTCGCGTGCCGCCCGCACCGTGCGGACCATCGACCTGTCCGAGCCGGGGACCTGGAGCTCGGGTCGTTCCGAGGCCGACTCGTTGCTGGTCGAGCAGGCCACGGCAGCCCAGGACGACGCAGCCGCGGAGCAGGACGACCAGCGCGCGGTCGGGTCCTGACCGATTCGGAACGAACCTCCGGCTAGTGATATCTTTTCTGCTCGCGTCGGGTTCCGCCTGACGCACCGGGGCTGTGGCGCAGTTGGTAGCGCGTCTCGTTCGCAATGAGAAGGTCAGGGGTTCGAATCCCCTCAGCTCCACCAAACCGAAACCCCGTCCCACCAGCGGGAACATCCGCGGAGGGTCGGGGTGCTTTCATCGTCATTCGGCGTCATCATCCTTCCGCACCTTTCGTTGAGACGCGCCCTTTTCGCCGTTGAGGCGTGCCTTTTTCCCATCCAGACTTGGCCTGTTGGCTTGACCCTGACGCAGCCTCAACCCTCGACCAAGACGGTGCATGGGTGGAGCGGTTGCCGGGCTCCGTAAGCGGTACGGCGACAACGAAGTGCTCAAGGCGTCGACCTCGAGGTGCCCGAGGGCAATGTGTCCGCGCTGCTGCGAATGCCGATGACCGTGCAGAGTACGATTCCGAGGATGCTCTGGCAGCCGGGTTCGGCGAGCTCCTCGACCCGATCTTCGTCGAATCGGTGCCGGCGGCATGGCGGCTGATGCAACTCCTGGGACGCGCGGCTGGTCCGGGTGGACCCAGTTCCGGCCGACGACTGTCGACTCGGTAGGTGAGCGGAAGGCAGCCCAGTCAGCGTGTCGCGCTCGCGGGCAGTCCACCGGGCCGTGCGAAAGTGGCGACATGTCCAGTCGGATAGCAGTCATCGCGATAGACGCCGTCCAACCGCGGGTGGTCGCCGACTTCTGGTGCAACGTCCTCGGCTGGCAGGTGCTCGAAGAAGACGCCGGGGTGATCGGCATCGCCGCGCCGGATGGCGCCTGGCCGACGATCGACGTGGTGCCGGTGCCGGAGAACAAGACCGTCAAGAACCGACTGCATCTCGACCTTCGCGCCGACGGGATGCCGACAGCCGATGAGCTCGAGCGGCTGCTCGACCTGGGCGCACGACGCGTCGATGTGGGGCAAGCGCCCGACGCCACGTGGGTCGTTCTGTCCGATCCCGAAGGCAATGAGTTCTGTCTGCTATCACGTACCGCCCAAGAGGCCCGTCCGGACCAGTGAAAGCACCCGCACGACCAAGCGGCACAGGTGTGCTGTTGCAACACGTTTTTTTCGGCGAACTGTGTCACGCGGGCACAGGTGTGCCGTTGTGGCCAGTCGAGCCGGCTCGGCTTCCTTCAATCGGCGTGGCCCCGAAAGTGGTCAAGAACGGCTCGTTCTCGGCACTGAACCGGCCGATCTTGACCACTTCGTCGTTGAACGGGGGACCCGACTCGCCGGATCGATCACCGCAACGGTGGTTGCGAGACGCTCACTGTGGTCGCCTTCAACCGCCGCAGCTGAGACTCCAGCTGAATGCGTCTCCACGCTGAGCGACATCGGGCTCCCTTCGATCGTCCTCCTCCCCACAGTCCAGTCTGCGAAGCACGCCGGCAACCTCAGCGGGCCGCGGCGGGTGGGGCGTCGCTCTCGGCCGCTGACCCGAACCCACGCGGGATCCGTAGGCTGGGCCCCGTGACCAGCGATGCAGCGACGCCCGTCCACACGACCGAGGTCGGCGACAGCGGCGACCGCGTCGTCTTCCTCCATGGCCTGTTCGGTCAGGGGAGGAACTTCAGCACGATCGCCAAGGCGCTGCAGCCGGAGTTCCGGTCCCTGCTGCTCGACCTGCCCAACCACGGGAGATCGGCGTGGACAGAAGAGCTCAGCTACGAGTTGTTGGCGGACGCGGTGGCGGACCGGCTGCGTGCCGGCTTCGCCGCTGACGGCCGCGTCCACGTCGTCGGACACTCGATGGGCGGCAAGATCGCGATGGTGCTCGCGCTGCGGCACCCGGAGCTTGTCGACCGGCTCGTCGTCGTCGACATCTCGCCGGCCGGCGGTGGTGACCAGGGCGAGTTCGAGCACCTGCTCGGCAGCCTCGCGACCCTGGACCTGTCGACGCTGTCACGACGGTCCGAGGCAGACGACCAGCTCAGCGGACCGATCGACGACTCACGGGTGCGCGGCTTCCTGCTGCAGAACCTCCGGTCCGGCGACGACGGCTTCTACTGGCAGGCCAACTTGGACCTGCTGCGCCGGGAGCTGCCGGTCATCGGCGGGTTCCCTGACGATCTGGCCGACACGTTCGACCGGCCGGTGCTGTGGGTGGCCGGCGAGCGGTCGCGGTACGTGCGGCCCGAGCACGAGGAGACCATGCGGCGACTGTTCCCACGCACGACGCAGGTGACCGTCAAGGGCGCCGGACACTGGGTGCACTCCGAGCAGCCGGAGGCGTTCGTCTCTGTGCTGCGGGCGTTCCTGGGTGGGAGCGCCGGCTGACGGCCGTAAGATCCGGGCAGTAGTTCAGAGCCAGGGCGAGAGCTCGGGTGGCGGGCCACCGTCGGTGGTGGTGACTCCGGCGTTGGTGCGGCCGGCGAGGTAGCCGACGCGGTCCGCGAGCGCGCCTTCGAGGGGCAGGACGGCGTCCGCACCGCGCTTGGTGACGATGTCGTCGTGCAGGGCGCCGAGGAAGTCGTCGGGCAGGTCGGCGAAGGTGATCCCTGTGTCGAGGTCGACGGCGTGCACCATCACCTCGCGTGCCCGCAGCCACGGGATCTCCGAAGCCGGTACCTCGCGGCCCTGCGCGGTGCGCACAGTCGACTTCCATTGCTCATCGGTGAGCCTGCCGAGGTCGGCGGCCAGAGCGCCTGCCTCCTCGTGGAACCAGGTTCGCAGCACGGCCGGGGGACGGGTCGCGCCGGCCTCGATGTCGGCATTACGCTGCTCGGGCGAGGAGTACATCGGGCTCTCCTCGCCGGTCGCGGCCCACTGAGTGAGGTTGCGCAGCGCCTCGGCGTTGGCGGCAAGGTGGGCGACGACGTGGGCCCGGCTCCAGCGGTCGAGTGCCGACGGCTCGGCGTACTGCCCGTCATCGAGGCCGTCGATCGCCTGCTCGCAAAGCCGGCTGCCCTCAGCGACCCAGCGCAGGCTGTCGGCGAGCGAGGGACTCACGCCGGATCCGCGACGACGGTGTTCTCGAGCCGACCGACCCCCTCGATCTCGGTGACCACCTTCTGACCGGCCGAGAGGTAGTCCTCAGGGTTGCGCGCGTGACCGACGCCGCCGGGCGTGCCGGTCGCGATCAGGTCGCCGGGGTTCAGCCGGATCATCGTGGAGACGTACTCCACCAGCGCGACCGGGTCGAAGAGCAGGTCGGCGGTGGAGTCCTTCTGCATCAGCTCGCCGTCGACCTCGCACGAGATCGACAGCGACGGGCGTACACCCCCGGGGAGCTCGTCGGGGGTGACCAGGAACGGGCCGACCGGGGTGGTCGAGTCCCAGTTCTTGCCCTGCAGCCACTCGCGGGTGCGGAACTGCCAGTCGCGGCAGGTGACGTCGTTGAGCACGGTGAACCCGGCGATCGCTGCCTCCGCGTCGGCGCCGATGACGCGACGCACGGGCTTGCCGATGACGACCGTGAGCTCGGCCTCCCAGTCGAACTTCTCGGTCTCGGCCGGACGGTGGATCTCGTCCCGGGCGCCGATCAGGGTGTCGGCGTACTTGTTGAACAGGGTCGGGTGCTCGGGCAGGTCACGGCCCATCTCGAGGATGTGGTTGCGGTAGTTGAGTCCTACGCAGAGGACCTTGCTGGGTTCGGGGACCAGCGGCGCGAAGTCGGCGTCCGCGAGGTCCCAGGTCTGCCCGCCGGCCTCCGCGGCGGACTGCTGCCAGTCCTCGCGCTCGAGGACCTCGCGCACGTCACGGGCGTCGAGATCGGTGAGCGTCGTGCCGTCGACCCGCACCGCGCGGGTGCCTTCGGGGGTACGGATGGTGGCGAGCTTCATCAGGAGTCCTCCTGGGACCGGTAGAGGTTGAGCTTCTCGAAGATCGGGGCGTCGCTGAACTGGAACAGGTCGAGCGCGCCGGAGTCGGAGTCGGTGCTGCCGGCCTCGGAGATGAACGACACCGGCTGCCAGCTCGGGACCACGAACATGTCGCCGCGGGCGACGGTCCAGGCCGTTTCGCCGACGGTGACCGTGCCCGAGCCGTCGAAGACCTGGTAGACGCTCGATCCGGTCTCGCGACGCGGGGCCGTCTCCGTGCCGCGGACGACCCGGTGGAACTGGGTGCGGATCGTCGGCAGCACGTCGGCGCCGTTGGTCGGATTGGTGTAGCGGACCAGGGCGTGCCCGGGACCGACCGTCGCGGAGTGGCCCTCGCGCTCGAGTGCGAGCTGGTCGGCCAGCGCCCGGTCGGTGTGCTCCCACCGGTAGGCGAGCAGCGGGCTGCCGGACGTGGATCCGAGCTGGGAGACCGGGGCCAGACCGGGGTGGCCCCACAGTCGCTCGGCCCGGGAGCGGGAGGGCGTGGTGCGTTCGTCGTCACTGATCGCGTCGCGGCCGAAGTCGAAGAACTGTCCCTCGACGTCGTACTGGAAGGGGATGTCGAGGCCGTCGATCCAGGCCATCGGCTTGCTGGCGCCGTTGTGGTGGGCGTGCCAGTGCATGCCTGCCTGGGGGAGGAAGTCGCCGCGGCGCATCGGCACCGGGTCGCGCTCCACGACGGTCCACACGCCCTCACCCTCGACCACGAAGCGGAACGCGTTCTGGGTGTGCCGGTGCTCCGGGGCGTCCTCACCCGGCATCAGGTACTGGATGGCCGCCCACAGCGTCGGGGTGGCGTAGGGCTTGCCGCCCAGCGACGGGTTGGCCAGGGCGATCGCACGACGCTCACCACCGCGGCCGACCGGGACCAGATGACCGGCCCGGTCGGCGAGCCGGACCAGGTTGTCCCACCTCCAGAGGTGGGCGGTCGCCCTCGTGGTCGGATGCAGCGGCATCAGGTCGCCGATCTCGGTCCACAGCGGCACCAGCAGCTCGGACTCGAACCCCCGGTAGAGCTCCTGCAGCTCAGGCGTCACGGTGGGCTGGTCGGGTGAGTCGACGGCGGTCAGTCGGACGGGGCTCTCAGCGATGGACATCAGGCTCTCCTTCACAGGATGGTGACGTCTTCGAGCCTGCGCGCCACCGTGCCCGTGGGATAGGATTTTCTGCTGTGCAGAATGAGCAGGGGACACCGTTCTCGTCATCGCGCGAGCCGAAGCGTCGCCCGTCGTACGCCGTGGCCAGCGCCGACAACGCGCTGCGCATCGCGACGTGGCTTCAGCTCGAGGGTTCGTTGACGGTCAGTGAGGCGGCCGCCCGGCTCGGCGTGGCGCCGTCCACCGCCCACCGGCTGCTGCAGATGCTCGTCTACCGCGACTTCGCGGTCCGGGACGCGGGCCGTGGCTACCGAGCCGGACCGGTGCTCGAGCTCGCCGGGAACTCGCCCTCGTTGACGGCCAGGCTGCGAGCCGCCTCGCTCGGTCCGCTGCGCGGCCTGGTGGCGGTCAGCGGCGACAGCGCCAACCTCGTGATCCGCACCGGAGACCGGGTCCGCTTCATCGCCTCGGTCGAGAGCGACGTCGCGCTGCGGGTGTCCACCCGCGAGGGCATGGTGTTCCCCGTCGAGCGGACGAGCGGCGGCACGGTGATGCTGGCCGGGCTGCCCGACGAGGAGGTGGCCGAGATCCTGCAGGGGCGGCCGGAGGCGGACGTCGCCACCGTGCTGTCGAGGCTGCGGATGGTTCGGCGCGCGGGCGTCGCCGTCAACCTCGAGCGGGCGGAAGAGGGTGTCGTGGCGGTGGGCCGCGCCGTAGCCCTCGCCGGTGAGCCCGTCGCCGCCGTCTGCCTCGCCATCCCCAGCTCGCGCTACCGCGCCCAACGGCTGCTGGAGTACGACGCGTGGTTGCGCGCGGCGGCCGAGGCGATGGAGGCTGCGCTCGAGACCGACGGCTGAGAACACCGGCAACGCACCGCAGTGCCTGCACGTGCCGGGACACGGTAGACATGTCCGGTGAGTACCGAGTCGTCGCTGTTCCTCGCGCTGGACCTGGCGGGCACGTTCGCCTTCGCCCTCAACGGCGCCCTGACCGCGCTTCGGGTGGCGAAGCTCGACGTCGTCGGCGTGGTCACGCTGGGTATGATCACTGCTCTCGGTGGCGGGATCATCCGCGACATCTTCCTCGACTCGCTCCCTCCGGCCACCTTCAGCGACTGGCGCTACCTCACGGTTGCGGCGATCGGAAGCCTCATCGCGTTCGCCTTCGGCCGCCGGCTGGATCGGTTGGCGGGGCCGATCCTGGTGCTGGATGCCGCCGGTCTGAGCCTGTTCGCGGTCAGCGGGGCGAGCAAGGCGTTGGACTTCGGGGTCGGTCTCGGACAGGCGGTCATCCTCGGTGCGGTGACCGGCGTCGGCGGGGGCACCATCCGCGATGTGCTGATCGGTCGGATCCCCGTGGTGCTGCGCAGCGAGCTCTACGCGATCCCGGCCCTGGCCGGCGCTCTTGTCGTGGCGATCACCGGTCGCTTCGGCGTGTACGGCGTCTCGGCCGCCGCAGGCGGGGCGCTGCTGTGCTTCGCCATCCGAATGATCGGTGTCCGTTTCCAGCTCAATGCGCCTTCCCCGCCGGGCATGGATCGCGACTGAGTCGCTGGACGTGTCGTGTCGGCGCCTGGTGGGCACGAGGGGCGGCCACGACGTGCACGTCGCCTGTTCGCTGGGGCCGTCGCTCTGATGGCGGAGGCACGTGAGCACTGGTCGGTGACGTTCGCCCCGGTCATCCAACCCACGCTGGACACCGGGACCCAGGCACTGGTGGTCGCCGCGCACTGGTCAGACGTGGTCCTCCTCGACCACGGCCACGAGGCACTGGGCGCCGTGGATCACGGCGTGGCTGACCGACCCGAGCAACATGCCCTCGAAGGCGCCGCGACCGCGGGTGCCGACGACCACCATTCCGGCGTCTGACGAGGCGTCGACCAGAGTCCGCTCGGGAGGACAGTCCTCGACGCGCGTCGTGACGGTCAGTCCAGGGTGGGTGTCGCGCACCTGCTCTGCTGTGGATCCGGCAATCAGGGCTGCTGTCGCACGCAGCTGATCTGCGTCCATGCCGGGGTGTTCTCCGGTGCAGGTGACCACCTCCAGGGCCGCCGAGGCGACTGTCGCACGATCAGCAGCGAAGCCGACTGCGGCCGCCGCTTGCGGAGAGCCGTCGGTGCCCACGACAACCCGGTGGTCAGGCCCGACCGGTCGTTTCGTCGGCTCGTCCTTCACGACGATCACCGGGCACCTCGCCCGGGCCGCGACGGCGAAAGCGACGGATCCCAGAAGTGCGCCGACCACACGGCCGTAGCCGCGGCTGCCGATCACCAGCAGCGCGGCGCGGGCACTTTCCTCCGTCAGCGCTTCCGAGGGACTGGTGACTTCGGTGGCGCCGGCGACGTGCAGACCGGGTGCGGCAGCAAGGGCTTCGGAGACCCCGCGGACGGTCACCTCCTGGGCGGCGTCGAGCGCTCCCGGCTCCGGTTCGAGCAGGCCGGGCCCGGGACCGAGGGTCATTCCCGGGTAGTTGGCGGCGTACACGACGAGCAGCGGCGCGTCCCGCCGTGCCGCCTCGGCGGCAGCCCACAGCAACGCGTCCCGGCTGTGGTTCTTCCCGTTGTAGCCAACGACGATCGGCCGTTCGGGCCTCGTGTCCCCGAACGAGAGCTCCCCAGCGTCGTCCACCATCGCTGACCTCCCGGTCTCGCTCAGTCCGACCACCTGGACGTTACGGCGTTCCGGCGAGGAAATCATGACGCACTTCTCGATCATCGGCACCGGCAACATGGGCCAGGCCATCGCCGGCATCGTCACCAAGGGTGGAAGCACCGTCGAGCTCATCGACACCAACGACAGCGGCCCACCCGCTCGACTCCGAGACCTTCGACTCGCTCGTGGTGCCCGCTGACAGCTCGCCGCGCCGGCTTCCCGCCCTTGATCATCGGGAGTAGGAAGGGACCATGGCTGACATCGAGGTGGACGTCGCGGTCCTGGGATGGGGCAAGGGCGGCAGCTGCACCAACATCAACTGCGTACGGACCAAGGCGCTGATCCACCAAGCGGCGGCCCGGCCGGACCGGGCAGCTGCGGTCTTGGAGGAGCAGGGCGTCGAGGTCCTCCCAAGCACCGCGGTCACCGCCGTGCGCGACGAAAGCAGAGTGGACGAGGCGGGGATCAAGGTCGACGCAAGCGTGGTGTCCGAGATCGCCGTCATGCCGCGGCCGAAGATCGTCAGGAAGACCCGCGGCCTGACCCACCCGTCGACCACCGAGGCGTTCAACGAGGTCCTCGCCGGACTACGGCGGACCACCTGATGGACGCACCAACCTGGGTGTGGGCCCTCACGGTGCTCGGCATCGTCGCGCTCCTGGTCTTCGACTTCGTCTTCCATGTCCGCAAGGCACACGTGCCCACCCTCCGGGAGGCGGCGGTGTGGTCCGCGGCGTATGTCGGGATCGCGATCGCGTTCGGCCTCGGAGTGCTGGTCTTCGGCGGCACGACGATGGGCTCGGAGTACTTCGCCGGCTACGTCACCGAGAAGGCGCTCTCGGTCGACAACCTGTTCGTCTTCCTGATCATCATGACCAGCTTCCGGGTCCCGCGGGAGGACCAGCAGAAGGTGCTGCTGTTCGGCATCGTCTTCTCACTGTTCGCTCGCACCGGGTTCATCTTCGTCGGTGCCGCACTGATCAATGCGTTCGCCTGGGTGTTCTACCTCTTCGGCCTGGTCCTGCTGCTCACCGCCGGCCACATGCTGCGACCGGAAGGGGAGGAGTCCCACACGGCCGACAACGTCATGGTCCGCCTGGCCCGCAAGGTGTTCCACACCAGCGAGCACTACGACGGCGACAAGCTGTTCACCACCATCGACGGCAAGCGGGCGATGACACCGATGCTGCTGGTGATGGTCGCCATCGCCGGCACCGACATCCTGTTCGCACTCGACTCGATTCCGGCCATCTTCGGGCTCACCCAGAACGTCTTCATCGTCTTCACCGCCACCGCGTTCTCCCTGCTCGGGCTGCGCCAGCTGTACTTCCTCATCGACGGTCTGCTCGACCGGCTGATCTACCTCTCCTACGGCCTCGCCGCGATTCTCGGGTTCATCGGCGTGAAGCTGATCCTGCACGCGCTTCACGAGAACACCGTGCCGTTCATCAACGACGGAGAACCGGTGGCCGTCGTCGAGATCAGCACCGGACTGTCGTTGTCCGTGATCCTCGGCGTTCTAGTGGTCACCGTGCTGGCTTCGCTGTTCAGCAAGCGCGGACGGGCGCAGAACGCGATCTCCAACGCGCGCCGGCACGCGACCGCCTACCTCGACGCCGAGTACACGACCGACCCGGACGAACGTGAACGCATCTTCCGCGCACTCGTCGGTGAGCGTGACCAGATCATCGCGCTCGGCCCGAAGTACCGGCAGATGGTCCGCGACGAGTCCGAGCTGATGGATCTCCTGGAGCGCGCCCTGGCCAGCCACGACGCCGCCGTCGCTCGCGGCGAGGCGCCCCCGTTCGACGACCCGCAGATCGTCACGCGCCGATAACGTCAGTCGGTGACCGTGCTGGCCGGCCGCCGGTAGTCCAGGTCGACGTACTCGGGATGGCGGGCCATCCAAGCCTGGACGAACGGGCAGATCGGCAGCACTCGAAGCCCGAGACTCCGTGCCTGGTCGAGGGCGCCGCGCACGAGGGAGCCACCGATGCCCTGCCCCTCGACTGACGGGTCGACCTCGGTGTGGGTGAAGACCATCAGCTCGTCGGTCTTCTGGTAGGCCGCAAAACCGAGAACCGTCCCGTCACGAACGGCCTCGAATCGCTTGCGCTCCGGTGCGTCCACTATCTGCAGGTTCATCGTGCTGGGATACCCGCAAGAGCGGTTCCCGACACGTCACCGGTTCGGTCGTTACGGTGGTGGGATGGCTGAAGATCCCGAACGCGGCTCTCGTCTGCCGGCGGCCGCCGTCCAATGGCTTCCGTCTATCTCCATGGCGGCGGTCTCGATGATCCTGCTCGTGGACGGTTGGCCGAAACTCACCAGCACGCTGGGCGCAGGTGCGCTACTGGTCCTGGCCTGGCTCCTCTCGCCCTGGTTCTTCCCTCGCTCACAGGCGGACGCGACTGCGCGGGAGCAGGCGTCGGAAGCGGATGTACCGCTCATCTACTGGCGAGCCGGCTGTGTCTACTGTCTCCGTCTCCGGTTGGCGTTAGGCCGGACCGGGAACCAGGCGGTCTGGGTCGATGTCTCCCGCGACGACGACGCCTCCGCGCGCGTCCGCAGCGTGAATGACGGGAACGAGACCGTGCCGACCGTCTTCGTCGGCGGCACCGCCTGGGTGAACCCGGCCCCGTCTGCGGTGCGGTCTACCCTCGCGCCATGACCGACAGTGACTACCCGTGGGAACCTCCCCTCGCCGGCACCGAGGTCGAGGACTACACCTTCACCGTCAAGCTCAGCGGGCAGCCGATCGGCGCGCCCTGGGACACCACCGGCTGGGACGGCAGCAACGACTGGGAGTTCTCCTCCGCAGCCGACGACACACCCGAACAGCTCTCCGCGCTCTGGGACGGCGCCGTGGAACCGTCCCGACGGAGGCTTGACGCCGCGCTGGCGGAGGACCCTCCCGCCGGCTGGCGTGCCTCAACCGGGACACGACGGTGCCTGACCGGCCCGGTTGGCCCGACCAGCCGGTTCAACGCCGGACGGGCAGGCGGACCCGCAGGACCGTCTCTGTCGCCGCGGAGTCGATCTCGATCGTGCCGCCGTGCCGGTCCACGACGATTCGCCGGGCGATGTCCAGGCCGAGGCCGGTCCCCTTGCCGACGTCCTTGGTGGTGTAGAACGCCTCGAACGCCCTGGCCGCCACCGCCGCCGGGATCCCCGACCCGGTGTCGCCGACCTCCACGACGACCGCGTCCCCGTCGCTCCGGGTGCCGAGCCGCAACGTCCCACCGCCGTTCATCGCGTCGACCGCGTTGTCGATGAGGTTGGTCCAGACCTGGTTGAGCTCGCCGGGGTAGGCGTCGATGAGGGGTACGCCGGTCCCGTAGTCACGCACGACCGTGATCCCGTCCCGGAGCTTGTGCCCGAGCATCACCAACGTGCTCTCGAGCCCCTCGGTCACGTCGACGTGCTGCATCGACGCCCGGTCCATCTGTGAGTATGACCGGACCGCGGCGACCAGCTCGGACACCCGCCGGGTCGACTCCTTGACGTCGGCGATCAGGGTGGCGACCGAGAAGGTGCTGGCCACCCATTCCAGGCCGGGCTCCAGGGCTGTTCCCTGGAGCACGTCCGCCGCCCGGTCGCACCAGGCGAGGTCGACCCCGGCCGCCGCGAGCGACGAGGCGATCACCCAGTCGCGCTCCACCCCGCGGTCGGCGAGCCACGTCGTCAGCGCTTCCTCCTGGTCGGACAGCGCCAGCGGGTCCAAGGCCGTTGCCGCGGGCTCGACCTCGCGCCGCAACGCGTCGACGGCACTGAACTGCGCGGCCGAGATCTCGTGCTGCGCCAGCCGGCTGAGCGAGGACAGCAGCATCTGGCAGGCGGCCTCGAGCGCGTCGACCGAGCGGGTTGCCGCGGCCGCCGGGTTGTTCAGCTCGTGCGCGAGGCCGGCCGCGAGCGTGCCGAGGGTCACCAGCGACTCCCGCTGTCGCGCCGTCGACTCGATGCTGCGCGCCGTTCCGTACAGTCCCGCGATCAGGTGGCCGCCGAGCGGGAACCACACCTGCGTGCGGTCCCGGAGCACCTCCGCCGGAAGCTTCAGGACCCGGCCGGCGACCACGCCGCGGGCGGTGGCCAGGTAGACGCCGTGCTCGTCCCACGCCCGGAAGCCACCGGCCCACCGACCCGGTGTGTCCATCCGTCCGACCACGGTGTCCTCACGACCGACGTGGCGGACCAGGTCGAGGGCGCCGTCGATCAGGACCCACCAGAAGTCCGCGTGCTCACCTTCCTGGAACAGGTCGACACCGGGTTCGACCGGCACCTCGGTCCCCGCCTCGATCAGCTCAACGAGCTGGTCGTCGGTCAGTCCGTCGAACAGGCCCAACGGCCTGAGGTCCTCGACCCGCATCAGATCGTGGCCAGGTAGCGGTGCACGAGGTAGACCGACATCGCGCCCTCGCCGACGGCCGACGCGACCCGTTTCATCGAGTCGAGCCGGACATCACCGGCCGCGAACACCCCGGGGACGCTGGTCTCCAGCGTGAACGGGACCCGGGCCAGCGGCCACGCGTCGGTGTGGCCGGGTGCCTGGAGGTCCGGGCCGGTCACGACGAAACCGAGGTGGTCGCGGACCACCTCGGGGCCGAGCCAGTCGGTGCGGGGTGAGGCCCCGATGAAGATGAACAGCCAGCTCGACCCGACCTCTTCGCTGAGCCCGGACTCCTTGTCGGCCAGCGTGAGCGACTCCAGGTGCCCGTCGCCCCGGCAGGCGACCACCTCGGTGCGGTACCGCACCTCGATGTTGGGTGCGGCCAGGATCCGCTCCATCAGGTAGCGCGACATCGTCAGCTCGAGGGTGGCGGCGCGGACCACGAGCACCACCCGCTTGGCGTAGCCGGCCAGGTTCAGCGCCGCCTGTCCCGCCGAGTTGGCCGCCCCGACGATGTAGACGTCGTCGCCCTCGCACTGGCCCGCCTCGCCGGCGGTGACGCCGTAGTAGACGCCGCGGCCGGTGAGCTCGTCGAGTCCGTCACCCTCCAGGCGCCGGTAGGAGACACCGGTCGCCACGATCAGCGACCGCGCCTCGATCTCCGCCGGCCCTTCGAGGAGTACGGCGCGCACGGGCCCCCGTGTCTCGAAACCGACCACGTCGCGAGCCAGCACCATCTCCGCGCCGAACCGGGACACCTGGGCCACCGCGCGCTGGGCGAGGTCCGAGCCGGTCAGTCCCTTGGGGAAGCCGAGGTAGTTCTCGATCGCGGCACTCTGACCGGCCTGCCCGCCCGGTGCCTCCCGCTCGACGATGACCGTGCTGAGCCCCTCCGATGCGGCATACACGGCGGCGGCCAGTCCCGCGGGCCCGCCGCCGACGATGCACACGTCGTACAGCCGCTGGTCGGCGGTCGTGCGCAGCCCGAGCGCGCCGGCCAGGTCGAGCGTGGAGGGCGACTGGAGCGGGTCGCCGTCGGGGACGAGCACCAGCGGCAGGTCGGCCGGTGCCGCCCCGGCCAGCCCCGACAGCTGCACTGCCTCGGCGTCGCGCTCGATGTCGTACCACCGGTAGGGGACGTGGTTGCGGGCCAGGAACGTCTTGATCTCGTGGCTGCGGTCGGACCACCGGTGCCCGACGACCCGCACGTCGGAGGAGTGGTCGGGATGCGCGTGCTGCCAGTCGTCCAGCAGCTCGTCGATGACCGGGTAGAGCCGGTCCTCGGGAGGGTCCCACGGCTTGAGCAGGTAGTGGTCGAGCCCGATCTCGTTGATCGCCTTGATCGCGACATCGGTGTCGGCGTACGCGGTGAGCAGCAGGTACTTCGCCTCGGGGGCGTGGCTGCGGGCCAGCTCCAGCATCTCGATGCCGGTCATCTGCGGCATCCGCTGGTCGGACGCGATCAGGGCCACGGCCTGGTTGCGCAGGGCCAGCTTCGTCAGCGCGTCCAGGGCGTCGGTCCCCGAGGTCGCCCGGACGATCCGGTAGTCGCCGCCGTACCGCCGGCGCAGGTCGCGCGAGATCGCGGCGGAGACCTGGGGGTCGTCGTCGACGGTCAAGATCGTGGGTCTGCTCATCGGTTCAGCCTTCGCGCGGCCGGTGGTCGCACCACCGTAACAGCGGGGTCGCCGCCCGGTCAGTGCTCCGCGAGCCCGTCGTACGTCGCACCGCGGTAGCTCGCCAGACGCTCCCCCTGCTCCGCCAGCGCGGCGTCGGGGACCGGGGCCCACGTGTCCACCAGCAACCGCAGCTTCCGGCCGGAGGCCCGTGGCCGCCAGGTGCCCACCAGCTGCGCGCCGACGAGGACCGCGCCGGGCCGGCCGAGCACCACCCACATCTGCTTGCGCCGAGCCGGGTCGGGCACCAGCAGCTCACGGTCCTTGGCCTGGAGGAACAGGTCGAACGGCGAGAGCAGCCGGACCAGTCCTTGATCCACGGCGGCCTCGCCGAGCGCGGGGCGGTCCTCGGCCAGGAGCCAACGGGTCTCGTCGGAGTCCGACCCGTCGACGGCGACTGACACCTCGACCGCGTCCTCGGGCCAGCGTGCCTTCACGTCCTTCACCGGGGCGTCGACGTAGGCCGCGACCTGCTTCGGGGTCGCCGGGCCGAGCAGGTGCAGGTAGGCGCGGACCACGTCCAGCGATGCGGGCACGCTCGCCGCCGGGCCGCCCCAGCCGGCGATCCGTTGCAGCACCGGCGGTGACGTGTCGGGCTGCAGCTCCAGACCGACGCGCAGTGCGGCGAGCCGGAACGGCTGCTCGTAGCAGTGCGTGGCGGCGCAGGGCCGGCAGTAGCGCAGGTAGGGCGCGTCGAGCCGGTCGGTCAGCGCCGACGACAGGTCGCCCTTGACGGTCGGGGCGGTGACGATTGACTGCATCTGCCTGGCGACCACGTCCAGCGCCTCGAGCACGTCGATCCCGGCCGCCCGCAGCGGCCTGGCCGCGTCGAAGATCCGCTTCGCGGCGTCCGCCTCGGAGAACGGTGCGGTCGCGGCGGCCACACCGGCTATGTCTGCGCGCCGGTAGACGTGTGGCGCACCGCGGAGCGTCCACGCGAGCACCAGGTCGCCGGCCGGGTCCGCGACCTGACCGGGGTCCACGCCGCGGTTGACCAGCGCCCAACCGGCGCCGTCGCGGCCGGTGTCCTGCACGCCCAGGTCGAGCGCGGCGACGTCGGTAGGCCGGTGTCGGCCTGCACGGTCGAGCTGCTGGCTGTGCACCCGGTAGGCCAGCACCTTGGCAGCGGAGTACGCCATGGCACATGTCTACCAGCGCCGGGTCAGATCCAGATCCGGAACCAGATCCGTTCCAGCCACTCCGGGGTGGTGATCAGCTCGTCGGTGTAGATCGGCCAGAACCACGCGAAGTTGACCAGCACCAGCACCACGAACGCCCCGGCGAACGCCGTGCCCCACATCCGCCGCCGGTACGACGCCCGCGGCCCGCCGACCAGCCGACCAAGGAGCAGGGTCACCGCGATCACGGTGAACGGGATGATCGCGACCGCGTAGTAGGAGAAGATCGGCCGGTCGTCGTAGCGGAACCAGGGCAGCCAGGTCGACAGCACACCGACGACCGCCAGGCCGAACCGCCAGTCGCGGCGACCCACCCAGGCGTAGACCGCGTAGAGCAGGGCGAGCACGCCACCCCACCACAGCGCCGGTGTGCCGAGCAGGAGCACCTGGCGCAGGCAGGTGCTGTCCGCGGGTGCGTCGCACCCCTGCGCACCGGGCGCGATGTCGAGCTTCGCGTCGACCCCGACCGGCCGGTTCAGGATCAGCCAGCCACCCGGGTGCGACTGGTAGACGTGGGTGGCGTCGGTGAGCCCGCGGGTGTGGAAGGTGTAGACGTCCTGGTGGTAGTTCCACAACGACCGCAGCGACTCGATCAGCTCGGGCAGGAACCCGGTGGCGTCCTGTTCCAGGTAGGAGCCCCAGTAGGCGCCGTACTGCGTGTCCGACAGCGCCGCCTCGTACTCCGCGGCGTGCAGCAGCCAGCCGGTCCAGGACAGCACGTAGACGACCAGGGCCACGACGATCAGGTAGAAGAAGGCGGGGATCGCGTCCACGACGGCGGAGCGCAGCCACGCCCGGCGTACGCCCAGCGACCGGCGCGCGCCCGCGTCCCAGGCCCAGACCAGCAGCCCGAACGCGGCGATCGGGAACAGCGCGTTCCACTTGGTGGCGACGGCCAGCCCGAAGAACACGCCCGCCGCCAGCCGCCACGGCCGGAACCGCAGGCCGCGCACCGGTCCCCAGTCCGAAGGCGTGGTGCGGTGGTCGGCCGGGACCCGTTGCGCCATCCGCAGCCGGCCCCAGTCCCGGTCGGCCACCAGGCAGGCGACCGCGCACAGCAGGAAGAACGCCAGGAAGATGTCGAGCAGTGCCAGCCGGGACATCACGAAGTGCAGCCCGTCGAAGCACAGCAGCAGGCCGGCGGTGCAGCCGAGCAACGTCGAGCCGGTGAGCCGGCGGACCAGCCGGATCATCACCAGCACCATCAGCGTGCCGACCACGGCGCTCGCGACCCGCCACCCGAACGCGTCCATCCCGAAGGTCTGCTCGCCGAGCGCGATCAGCCACTTCCCCGCCTCGGGGTGCACGATCATGCTCGGTGAGTCGGTGAAGATCCCGGTGACCGTGCCGTCGGTGATCTTCTCGTCGGCGTCCTGGACGTAGCCGGTGGTGTAGCCGTGCCGGATCAGCGACCAGGCGTCCTTGGCGTAGTAGGTCTCGTCGAACAGGAACTCCTGCGGCGTGCCGAGCTTCCACAGCCGGAGGAACCCGGCGACCAGCGTGACCGCGAGCGTCGCGGCCCACCCCGTGAACCGGTCGCTGTGCCGGATCGCGGGCAGCATCCGGCGCCGCGCGCTGGGCACCACCCGGCCCTGCGACGTCCACGACAGGCTCGTCGTCCGGACGGGCCCGGGATCGTGCTCGGCGCGGGTGGTGGTCACGAGTCGCAATGGTACGGAGCCACCGGCGCCGAACGTCGCGTTTGCCGACGGCCCGCCCGCCCGAGATGATCGCGGCGTGAGCGAACCGAGCAGCACCGGCGTCCTGGTCCTGGCCGCGACCCCGATCGGCCGGGTCGCCGACGCCCCGCCGCGGCTCGCCGACGAGCTCGCCACCGCCGACGTGGTCGCCGCCGAGGACACCCGCCGGCTCAAGCGGCTGACCACGGACCTCGGTGTCGAGATCACCGGCCGGGTGGTGTCCTACTTCGAGGGCAACGAGACCGCCCGGACCCCGGCGCTGGTCGAGGCGCTCGAGGCGGGGGACCGGGTGCTGCTCGTGACCGATGCCGGGATGCCGTCGGTGTCCGACCCCGGCTACCGGCTGGTCGCCGCCGCCGTCGAGCGCGACATCCGGGTCACCGCGGTGCCCGGCCCGTCGGCGGTGCTCACCGCGCTCGCGGTCTCCGGGCTGCCGGTCGACCGGTTCTGCTTCGAGGGGTTCCTGCCGCGCAAGGCCGGAGAACGGACCCGCCGGCTCGCCGGCCTGGACCGCGAGCGCCGGACGATGGTGTTCTTCGAGGCTCCGCACCGGACGGCGACGGCGCTCGAGGCGATGGCCGCCGCCTTCGGCGAGGACCGGCGCGCGGCGGTGTGCCGGGAGCTGACGAAGACCCACGAGGAGGTACGTCGGGCGGGGCTGGCGTCGCTCGCGCAGTGGGCCGCCGACGGGATCCGCGGAGAGGTCACGATCGTCGTCGAGGGCGCGGGTGAGACGGCCGACGTACCCACCGACCCGGAGAGCCTGGCCGGGCTGGTCGCCGACGAGGAGCAGGCCGGGTCGACCCGCAAGGACGCGATCCTCGACGTCGCACGCCGGGCGGGGCTGCCGAAGCGGGTCGTCTACGACGCCGTGCACAAGAAGTAGCCTCGCCTGCATGGCACCCGACGAGCCCACCCGAAACCGCGCCGCCGAGGGACGCGACCGCAGCCGTCCGCCGCTGCCGGAGCCGCTCCCGCACCCGGTGGTCGACAACCACTGCCACCTCGACATCGCCGACGGCCCGGACGGCTCCTGGCTGGCGACCGACGAGGCCCTCACGCGCGCGGCCGAGGTCGGGGTCACCCGGATCGTGCAGATCGGCTGCGACCTGCCCGGCGCGCGGTGGGCGGTCGAGGCGGCGGAGAAGTACGACGCCCTGGTGGCCGGTGTCGCCCTGCACCCGAACGAGGCACCCCGCCTCGCCGAGGCCGGGCGGCTCGACGAGGCGATGGCCGAGGTCGAGAGCCTGGCGGCGGGAAGCCGCCGGGTCCGCGCGGTCGGGGAGACCGGGCTCGACTACTTCCGCACCGGCGAGGAGGGCCGCGCCGCGCAGCACGAGTCGTTCCGCCGGCACATCGACCTCGCGAAGCGGCTCGGCAAGACGCTGGTGATCCACGACCGCGACGCCCACGACGACGTGCTCCGGCTGCTGGACGAGGAGGGGGTGCCGGAGCGGGTGGTGATGCACTGCTTCTCCGGCGACGCGCGGTTCGCCCGGGCCTGCCTGGACCGCGGGGCGTGGCTGTCGTTCGCCGGCACGGTGACCTTCAAGAACGCCGAACCGCTCCGGGACGCGCTCTCGATCACCCCGCTGGACAGGGTCCTGGTCGAGACCGATGCGCCGTACCTCACGCCGACGCCGTTCCGGGGCCGGCCGAACGCGTCGTACCTGGTCCCGCACATCGTCCGGGCGATGGCCGAGCACCTCGAGGTCGACGTCGCGGAGCTGTGCCGGGCGGTCGACGAGAACACCGACCAGGCCTTCGGTGGCCGCTGGTGACCCCTCCGGGGGACGCCCGATGACGTGAGCCCGCCCACGCGAGATGCGGACATACCGGGCGCAACCGTGACCACTTCGTTTGGCAGGGGCTTCGATCCCCGTTATCGTCTTGTGACTGTTGGCCGGGAGCGGGGAAGTTTTCGGGCGGCACCCACAGGGGGCCCACACGGGTAGCCAGAACACTGGCACATGACACGTGCGGGCCATCGTGCTGTTCCAGGACCGATCGGTGCTGGGGGGTGGAACCCTGTGCGTGCCGTGTGCCCGCGGCCCGGGGAGTACCACCATTTGGAGCACTGTGCGGAAATCCCTCGCACTCCTCACCAAGAGCAAGGCAGCCCTCGCCGTCATGGTCAGCGCCGTCGTGATGGCCCTGGTGGCCACCACCGTCGGATACGCGGCCATGAACAAGACCGTCACCGTGTCGGTCGACGGCGAAGCCACCGAAGTCACCACCCTCGGCGAGACCGTCGGTGACGTCCTCAAGGCCCAGGGGATCTCCGTGGGCGAGCACGACATCGTCGCGCCCGCCCTCGCGGCTCCGGTCGACGAAGGCACCCGGATCGCGGTCCGCTTCGGCCGTCCGCTGGAGATCAGCGTCGACGGGCAGGACGAGACCTACTGGGTGACCGCGACCGATGTGGACACCGCCCTGGACCAGCTGGGCCTGCGCTACGCCGGCGCCGAGCTGTCGGCCAGCCGTGGCTCCTCGATCGGCCGCGACGGCCTCGACCTCGAGGTGGTCACCCCCAAGAAGATCACCCTGAAGGTCGGCGCGAAGAAGGCGACCACCCGGCAGGTCCCGGCACTGACCGTGGCCGAGGCGCTCAACGAGCTCGACGTCACCGTCGACAAGAACGACCGGGTCCGGCCCAAGGCCGGCGCCACCCTCGACGACGGTGACAAGATCGTGGTCACGAACGTGCGCACCAAGACCCGCACGGTGACCCAGGCGATCGACGCCGGCGTGGACGAGCGTTACGACTCGGGCATGTACGAAGGCAACACCAAGACCGTGCGCGAGGCCCGCGACGGAAGCCGCGACGTGGTCTACCGGCTGCGGATCGAGAACGGTGACGTCGTCAAGCGCAAGGTCGTGCGGTCCACGGTGAACCGCAAGCCGGTCACCGGCATCGTCCGGGTCGGCACCAAGGACCGCCCGGCTCCGGCCCCGGCCCCGGCACCGGCGACGACGTCGAGCACGAACTACGCCAGCGGCAGCACCGTGTGGGACCAGCTCGCCCAGTGCGAGTCCGGCGGCAACTGGGCGATCAACACCGGCAACGGCTACTACGGCGGCCTGCAGTTCAGCCTGAGCACCTGGCGTGCGTACGGCGGACCGGGCTACCCGCACGAGCAGAGCCGGGAGACGCAGATCGCGATCGCCACCAAGCTCCGTGACGCCAACGGCGGCTACGGCGCCTGGCCGGCCTGCTCCGCTTCGCTGGGCCTGCCCCAGTAGCAGGACAGTAGGCTCACCCCGTGGTGATCTGGTGGTGGTGAGCGACGACATGACATCCGCCGGGCCGAGACTTCTCGGCCCGGCGGATGTGCGTTCCCTGGCCGCCGCCCTCGACCTGCGGCCGACCAAGCAGCGCGGGCAGAACTTCGTGATCGACGCGAACACGGTCCGCCGGATCGTGCGCGCGGCCTCGCTCGACCCCGACGACGTGGTGGTCGAGGTGGGCCCCGGCCTCGGCTCGCTGACCCTGGCGCTGCTCGGGTCCGTACGTCGGGTGGTGGCGATCGAGATCGACCCGGCCCTGGCCGCGGCGTTGCCCTCGACGATCGCCACCTACGCGCCCGCCCACGTCGACGACTTCGAGGTGGTCCACGCCGACGCGTTGAGGATCACCTCGCTCCCGGACCCGCAGCCGACCGCGCTGGTCGCGAACCTGCCCTACAACGTGTCCGTGCCGGTGCTGCTGCACCTGATGGCGCTGCTGCCCTCGCTGCGCAGGGGGCTGGTGATGGTCCAGGCCGAGGTCGCCGACCGGCTGGTCGCGCCGCCCGGGTCCCGCACCTACGGCGTGCCCTCGGTCAAGGCCGCGTGGTACGCCTCGGTGAAGCGGGCCGGCGCGATCGGCCGCAACGTCTTCTGGCCCGCACCCAACGTCGACTCCGGGCTCGTCGCCTGGGAGCACCGCGACCCGCCGCAGGTGTCGGTGAGCCGCGAGCAGGTGTTCGCGGTGGTCGACGCGGCGTTCGCGCAGCGCCGCAAGACGCTGCGCTCCACCCTGAAGCAGATGGCCGGGTCCGCCGAGGCCGCGGAGGCCGCGCTGGCCCACGCCGGCGTCGACCCGATGGCCCGCGGTGAGTCGCTCGGCGTCGAGCAGTTCGCCCGGATCGCCGAGGGCCTGCACCGATGAGGCGCGAGGTCGTGGTCGCGGCACCGGCGAAGATCAATCTCTGCCTCGGCGTCGGACCGGCCCG
>JAICRS010000231.1 GCA_025966335.1 Nocardioidaceae bacterium | reverse complement strand
GCACACGCACGACGTACCCCTCGCCGACGGCTCCACCGCGCCAGTCGACTCCGGGTTCATCGTGCTCAACGACCGCACCTACCCGCTGCTGCGACGGCTCTTCGACGAGATCGGCGTGCGCACCCGGCCCACCGAGATGAGCATGAGCATCTGCTGCGACGGCTGCGGACTGAGCTACACCGGCGGGCGGCGGGCGAACGGGATCTTCGCCCAGCGCAGCCGCGCCCTCGACCCCGGCTTCTGGCGGCTGCTGCTGCAGATCCGCCGGTTCCAGCGCGAGGCCGTCGCCTTCCTGGAGGGCGAACCGCCCGCGATCACCTACCGCGAGTTCCTCGACCAGCACGGGTTCGACCAGCACTTCGTCACCCACTACGCGCTGCCGGTGGTGTCCTGCGTCTGGTCGATGGGCCACAACGAGGCGCTGAGCTACCCGGCGGCGTACCTCTTCGCGTTCCTGCGCCACCACGGCTTCCTGACCCTGGGTGACTCCCCCACCTGGCACACCGTGGTCGGCGGCTCACGCTCCTACGTCGACGCGATCACCGCACGGCTCGACGTGGTCCGGGCCCGGACCCGGGTCACCGCGGTCAGCCGCAAGCCGGAGTTCGTGGAGCTCGACACGGCGCCATCAGCAACGGGGCCCGGTGAGCACCACGCCTTCGACAAGGTGGTCATCGCCACCCACGCCGACGAGGCGCTCGCGCTGCTCACCGACGCCGGCGACGAGGAGCAGGACCTGCTCGGGGCGTTCGGCTACTCCACCAACGTGGCCTGGCTGCACCGCGACCAGACCGTCCTCCCCACCCACCGCCGGTCCCGCGCCAGCTGGAACTACCGGCTCACCGACTGCGACACGCTCACCGACCGGACCCGGGTCTCCTACTGGATGAACCGGCTCCAGGGACTGCCCGAGAGCGACCCGCTGGTGGTCACCCTGAACCCCGACGAGGGACCGGCGCCCGAGCACGTGATCGCGCGGATGACCTACGAGCACCCGACCTACACCGGCGCGTCGGTGGCCGCGCAGAGCCGACTCGGCTCGCTGAACAGTGACCGGCTCGCGTTCGCCGGCGCCTACCACGGCTGGGGGTTCCACGAGGACGGCTGCCGTTCCGGGGTCGCCGCCGCCGAGGCGCTCGGAGCAACCTGGTGAGCGTCCCCGCACCGGCGTCCGTGCGGGCCCGGGTCCGGCACCGGCGCAACCGGCCGTTCCGCTACGAGCTCAGCCACGGTACGACGATGTGGCTGGTCGACGTGGCCGACCCCAACGCCGGCTTCCCAAGCTGGCTCAGGCCGTTCGCCTCGATCGACCCGGCCGACCACTTCACGCCCGACGACCACCGGCCGCTCGCGGAGAAGGTGCGCGGCTTCCTCGACGCTCAGCAGCTGCCCTGGACCGCGCACCGGGTGCTGATGCTCGCCAACGTCCGCAGCCTCGGTTACGTGTTCGACCCGCTCACGACGTACTTCTGCTTCGACAGGGATGGCGAGCTCGAGGGCGTGCTCGCCGAGGTGCACAACACCTACGGCGAACGGCACTGCTACCCGCTGCCGGTCACGGACGGTCCGGTTCGCGTGGACAAGGAGTTCTACGTGTCACCGTTCCTGGCCGTCGAGGGTCGCTACGACATCCGCACCCGGCTCACCGATGCGGAGGTGTCGGTAGCGATCGGGCTGTCCCAGGACGGCCGGTCGGTGTTCTCCGCGAGCATCCACGGCGACCTGGAACCGGCCACCCCGCTGGGTATTCTCAAAGCAGTGGCCCGCAACCCGCTTCCGTCCCAGCGCGTGTCGGCGCTGATCCGCTGGCACGGGATCCGACTGTGGCTGCGACGTCTTCCGGTGATCCCGCGACGACCGCACTCGGCCCAGAAAGGAGTGGCATGACCTCCACCATCGACGGCGCCGGCCACTCCTCCTCTGACAGCTCCCCGGCCCCGTCCCCGCGCACGGTCCCCCTTCCCCCGCCGTACGGCGTGCGCGGCCGGATCGCCCGACGGGTGCTGGAGCGGATCCTGCGCAAGGTACCGGTCACCGCCCGGCTCGCCGACGGGGAGCAGTGGGGTGACGCGCGGGGGCCGGTGATCGAGATCGCCGACCCGACCGCGTTCTTCGCCCGGCTCGGGCACAGCCCGATGATCGGCCTGGGCGAGTCCTACATGGCCGGTGAGTGGCGGCCGGCCGCGGGCACCGACCTTGCCGACGCGCTCGCCCCGTTCGCGGCGCGGCTCACCGAGCTGATCCGGCCCTCGTTCTACCGGCTGCGGCACGTGGTGCTGCCGCGCGGACTGAACCCGGAGAACACCAAGGAGGGGTCTCGCCGCAACATCGAGCGGCACTACGACCTGTCGAACGAGATGTTCGAGCAGTTCCTCGACCCTTCGCTGTCCTACTCCTCGGCGCTGTTCGAGGCCCTGGACCCGGAGCCGTCGCTCGACGACCTCGAGCGCGCGCAGCTGCGCAAGGTCGACGCGATCCTGGACCGCGCCGGAGTGGCCGCCGGCAGTCGGGTCCTGGAGATCGGCACCGGCTGGGGCACGCTGGCGATCCGGGCGGCACAACGCGGAGCGCGGGTCACCACGATCACCCTGTCGGCCGAGCAGGCCTCACTCGCGCAGCAGCGGGTCGACGAGGCCGGGGTCGGTGACCACGTCGAGATCGCGCTGCGCGACTACCGCGACCAGACCGGGGAGTTCGACGCGGTGGTCAGCGTGGAGATGATCGAGGCGGTCGGCGAGAAGTACTGGCCGACGTACTTCGCCAAGATCGACTCGCTGCTCGCGCCCGGCGGAGCGGCGGTGGTCCAGGCGATCCTGCTCGAGCACCACCGGATGGTCGCCACCCGCGACACCTACACCTGGATCCACAAGTACATCTTCCCCGGCGGCCTGCTGCCCTCCACGGACGCGATCCGCGCCGTGCTCGGCGAGCACACCTCGCTGCGGATCTCGGAGATCGCGCCGATGGGGCAGCACTACGCGCACACGCTGCGGCTGTGGCGGGAGAAGTTCCTGTCCCGGTGGCCGCGCGTGCGCGAGCTCGGTTTCGACGACACGTTCCGCCGGATGTGGGAGTTCTACCTGGCCTACTGCGAGGCCGGCTTCCGCACCGGCTACCTCGACGTCGCCCAGATCCAGCTCACCCGCCCCCTCTCTCGTTGAGACGCGCCCTTTTCCCCGTTGAGGCGTGCGGTTTTCGCGCGTGAGACGTGGACTTTTCGCGCCTCAGACCCTGGAAGGTTCGGCCGCAGGGCGCCTACCGGCGCAGCGTGACGGTCTTGACGGCCAGGTCGTGCAGCCCGCGCTGGTCCCGGTTGAAGACCAGTGGGGGGATAACCAGGCAGACCAGCGCCGTACGGACGAAGGCCTGCAGCACGTTCACCGGCCGACCGTCGAGCCGCGCCACGACCACCCGGCAGACCAGCTGCCCGAACGACCCGCCCATCAGCGCGGTCAACAGCGTCGCCTCGAGCAGGAAGATCAGCAGCGGCAACGACTCCGACAGCGCGGACCCGTCGAGCCAGCCGCCGATCCCGACGAACGCGACCGCGACCAGGGTGCTCGCCACCCAGTCCACCATCAGCGCGACGATCCGGCGGCTCCAGCCGGCGACCGCGCCGGGGCCTTCCTCGGGCAGACCCAGCCGGGCTCCCGGGTACGACGGACCGGCGGCTGCTTGTGGGGAGGAGCTCACCGGCCCAACGCTACCTGTCATGGTGCGGGCCGGAGCCTCGGGACGTAGTGTTACATGGCCGAAACAAACCGGATACGGTCAAGTAATCCTCTCTGCATACGTTGCAGGGCAGTGGTGCAGCGACGCATCACCTGATTCTTATGAGAACACTGGGTCGCGACCGCGCGGCCAAGGAGGACGAATGTTCGCAAACGCCGACGAGCTGCTGAAGTACATCAAGGACGAGGGCGTCGAGATGATCGACGTACGGTTCTGCGACCTGCCCGGAGTCATGCAGCACTTCACGGTGCCGACCTCGTCGTTCGACCAGTCGGTCTTCGAGGACGGCCTCAGCTTCGACGGGTCCTCCATCCGCGGCTTCCAGGCGATCCACGAGTCGGACATGTCGCTGTTCCCGGACCCGAGCACCGCCTTCCTCGACCCGTTCCGCCAGCACAAGACGCTCGTCGTGAACTTCTTCATCCACGACCCGTTGACCGGTGAGGCCTACAGCCGCGATCCGCGCAACATCGCGCGCAAGGCGGAGGCCTACCTCAAGAGCACGGGCATCGGCGACACTGCGTACTTCGCTCCCGAGGCGGAGTTCTACGTGTTCGACGACGTCCGCTTCGAGACCAAGCAGAACGCCGGTTACTACCACATCGACTCGGTCGCCGGCGCCTGGAACACCGGTCGTGAGGAGGAGGGTGGCAACCGCGGTTACAAGGTGAAGTACAAGGGCGGCTACTTCCCCGTCTCCCCCGTCGACCACTTCGCCGACCTGCGTGCCGAGATCTCCACCGAGCTCGAAACGGCCGGGCTGATCGTCGAGCGCCAGCACCACGAGGTGGGCACCGCCGGCCAGGCCGAGATCAACTGGCGCTTCGACGAGCTGCTCACGTCCGCCGACGCGGTGATGAAGTTCAAGTACATCGTGAAGAACGTGGCCTGGCGCAACGGGAAGACCGCGACCTTCATGCCGAAGCCGATCTTCGAGGAGAACGGCTCGGGCATGCACGTGCACCAGTCGCTGTGGAAGG
>JAICRS010000260.1 GCA_025966335.1 Nocardioidaceae bacterium | reverse complement strand
GTCACCGACGTCGACGGTGAGCAGCAGCCCGGCCAGCGCGCGCAGCAGCGTGGACTTCCCGGAACCGCTCGGACCGGCCAGCAGGACCTTCTGGCCGGCGGGGATGTCGAGGTCGAGGTCCGCCAGGACCGGAGCCCGCCGACCGGCGGGACGCCAGGTGAGCCCGCGGACCTCGACCGCCGCGCCACCGCTCAGGAGGCCGCCCGTTCGGCCGCTTCCTGTCCCGGTGGCATCGCGTCGACCGCACCGGTCCTGGCCAGGGCCCGCACCAGCGCCAGGCCACCGAGGCCGGCGACGATCGCACCGGAGATGCCGAAGAAGCCGAGGTAGGCGAGCTTGAAGGTCCAGGCCCAGTCCGCGTAGTAGAGGTGCCACTCGAGGAAGACCACCTCGAACGTCGCGGCCAGGACGCCGGCGAGCATCGCGACGCCGGGACCGAACCGCTTCCACGCGAACAGTGCGAGCGCGAGCTCGACACCGAGGCCCTGGAGCACGCCGGATGCCAGCACCAACCAGCCCCACTGCGACCCGATCAGTGCCGAGACCGAGGCCGCGACCACCTCGGTGATCAGCGCCGCGCCGGGGCGACGGATCAGCAGACCGCCGACGACGCCGGCGACCAGCCAGGGCGAGTACCAGAGCCCGGACAGCGGCGCGAACACCGCGCTCATCGCCTCGGACGGCGCGTTGTAGACCAGGCCCCAGGCCCAGAACACCACCCCGAACGCGACACCGAGCATGGCGGCGCTGACCAGGTCGACGGTGCGGAAGGCCAGCAGCGGCCGGGACGCGAGCACCGTCGAACGGGCCCGGGTCGTGGTGGCGGGTGGGTGTGACCCGACTCTTGAGGACATGCGCAACTCCCATGAGGTCTCAGGGAGGGAATCGCTCGCAAAAGCGATTGAGACTCGACTTCCTTCGCCGGTATGAGCCGGGGCAGGTTCGAGGGTCTGCGGCCGTTTCCGCACTCTCAGCGCCGGTCGGCGCTCCCCTGTCGTTCGCCGTCCACTGTACCCGGCCGTCGACGGGACGCACCCTCCCCCTTGCACCAGCCGGTCACCGTGACCTGCTCACGCACATCCGTCGCGTGTTTCGTGCGCCAACAGGTCACCGTGACCTGTTGTTGCGAGAAGCCGGCAGGTCGCGCCGGAGGACGCTGTGGATAACTTCTGCAGGCGGCGAGCGAGCTCTGGAACAGTCGGCGCATGCCCGACCCGACGCCGATCACGATGGACACTCGCCGGCCGATCACCGCAGCGGTTGCCCGCGCCATGGGCTTCAAGCCGTCGGCGCTTCGCGGCAAGAACTTCTGCACGATCTTCCGTGGCGTCTACGCGCACGCCCAGGGCCGAGCCCATCCCTTGATCCGCACCCGTGCCGCCCTGATGATCCATCCACCGACTGCCTTCGCGAGCCACACCAGCGCAGCCCGGATCCATCGAGTTCCGCTGCCCGCGCTGCCCGACGAGCACGTCAGCGTCTTCGAGGCCAGGGACCGGCGGCGCCGACCCGGGATCCGCAATCACGTGGCCTCACCCGAGACGCCTGTCGTGGTCGTCGACGGCGATCGTGTCTCGTCCCCGGAGCAGACGTTTCTCGAGCTCGCCGGCATCCTGAACCTGGTCGACCTCGTGACGGTTGGTGACGACCTCGTCCGACGGAACCTCACCACGCCGGAACGGCTCCGTGCCTACTGCGCCCAGTCCGATCACCCGGACGCCGCGGCCGCGAGAGTGGCGGCCGTCTACGTGCGTGAGGGCGTCGACTCCCCCATGGAGACCCGGCTCCGGATGCTCCTTGTCCTCGCCGGGCTGCCAGAGCCGGAGGTCAACTTCACGATCTTCTGGTCGGACGGACGTGTCAGGTACCGGTTCGACCTCAGCTATCCCGAGTTCAAGGTGATCGTGGAGTACGACGGGCGCCAGCACCGCGCCGACCTGGACCAGTGGGACACCGACACCGAGCGGAAGGACTGTTTCGACCACAACGGCTGGATGCATGTCCCGGTGTTCTCGCGCGGCATCTACCGCCGACCGGACGACACGCTCCGCCGCGTCGCCGACGCCCTTCGCTCCCGCGGATGTACGACGTTGCCCCGCGACCTGTCCGATGACTGGCGGCCGTTCTTTCCCGTGCGACGGTGAACGCCGCCGGTTTCATGCACCAACAGGTCACCGTGACCGGCTCACGCACATCCGCCGCCGGATTCCTGCACCAACAGGTCACCGTGACCGGTTACGGCACACCGGCCGCCCGCCGGGCACCATCTCAGCCGAGGTGGCCGCGCACGGAGGCATGCCCCTTCAGCAGGTTCCGGGCGATCGTGCGCCGCTGGATCTCGTCGGTGCCCTCGTAGATCCGCAGCAGCCGCAGCTCCCGGTACCACCGCTCCACCGGAAGCTCGCGGGTGTAGCCCATCCCGCCGTGCATCTGCAGCACCCGGTCGACGATCTCGTTGGCCTTGACGCCGCCGAACAGCTTCGCCATCGACTGGCCCTGCCGGGAGTCGAGGTCGTTGTCGACCTGCCAGGCCGCGGCGAGCACCAGCCAGCGCAGCGCCTCGATCTCGACCGCGGAGTCGGCGATCATCCACTGGATCGCCTGCCGCTCGGCGATCGGCTGCCCGAAGGTGACCCGGTTGCGGGCATGCTCCATCCCCAGCTCGACAAGCCGCTCACAGGCTCCGAGCGCACGGGCGGGCAATAGGTAGCGGCCCTTGCCGATCCAGCGCATCGCAAGCTCGAAGCCGTTCCCCTCCTCACCGAGGATCGCTGAGTGCGGCACGCGGACGTTGTCGAAGATCAGCGACGCCGGGCCCCACTCGCCCATGGTGTCGATGTACTCCGACTTCCAGCCCTGGTCGCGGTCGACGAGGAAGCAGGTGACCGACTCACCGGTGCGCCCTTCCTTGTGCTTGTCGGGGTCGGTCACCGCGAACACCATCGTGAAGTCGGCATCGTTGCCGCCGGTGATGAAGGTCTTCTCGCCGTTGATGACCCACTCGTTACCCTCGCGGCGCGCGGTGGTGCGGATGCTGCGGGCGTCCGACCCGGCACCCGGCTCGGTGATCGCGAAGCAGCTCTTGCGTTCACCGTTGATGGTGGGGACGAGGTACGTCGCGCGCTGCTCGTCGTTCGCGACGTAGAGGATGTTGTCCGCGTCGCCGCCGAACTTGAACGGCACGAAGGACCGGCCGAGCTCGACCTCGACGAGCGCGTTCATCACCGCGCCGAGCCCCATCCCGCCGTACTCCTCGGGCGTGTGGACACCGAAGAAGCCGGCCTCCTTTGCCTTGTCCTGCAACGCCTCGAGCTCGTCGGCCCGGAGCCCCCGCTCGTTGCGGCGCTCGCGGTTCAGCACCTCCTGCTCGAGGGGCATGACCTCCTTGCGGACGAACGTGCGCACCCAGTCGCGGATCTCGCGCTCTTCGTCAGACAGGTTCAGGTCCATGAAGGTCACTCCTCGTAGTCGGCGACGTGCGCGTCCGTGCCCACATTCTGCCCGTGGTCGTCCTCAGGCGGGCAGGTCCACGAGCTCACCGAGCCGGAGCCGGTGCGCGCCGGGAGTGCCGAAGGCGATCTGGGCGGCCTTCGCGCGCTTGAGGTAGAGGTGGGCAGGGTGCTCCCAGGTCATTCCGATCCCGCCGTGCAGCTGGACGCACTCCTCCGCCGCGCGGACCGCGACCTCCGAGCAGTACGCCTGGGCCACCGACGCAGCGATCTCCCGGTCCGGGTGGTCCTCGGCCACCGTTGCGGCGGCGTAGCGCGTGGCGGCTCGTGCGGACTCGACGAGCACGTAGAGGTCGGCGAGCCGGTGCTTGAGCGCCTGGAACCCGCCGACGACCCGGCCGAACTGGCGCCGTTCGCGCAGGTAGCCGACGGTGTTGTCCAGGCACCACTGGGCGATGGCGAGCTGCTCGGAAGCCATCAGCGCGGCACCGACCAGCAACGCCTCGCGGACCGCC